>JAYEJK010000438.1:0-7597 GCA_034660535.1 Thermodesulfobacteriota bacterium
TGATTCGAGTCATGCGCATTTATGAAATCGCCTGGTCACCGAGCCAAAAAGGAGACACGGACAAACAAGTTTGTCCATGCCACCCATCACCCATCGCCTCCCCCAAATCCGTTATAATCAGAAAAAATCAAAGAGAAAGCGCCGGTATCTCTCTGATTTAAAAATTCCAACCTGCCCGGCAACAGGAGACGGAGCCCTCATGAGACTTAAGAGGGGCCAACGCCCCTTGTTGCCTTCTGGCTTTTAACTCATACGTGTTTTTAGCCAGTTACGCCTTAGCCTGACGGCTATGGGGGCTGGGGGAGAAAAACCCCCGGCTACCCAATTCGGCGATTTTTGCCGTTTGAGTTATTGAGCCCATTATTGTTCACTTTCTTAGAAAGCCTATTTTACCCTTAAAATGGCATCTCTAAGACTTTTTATGACCATTTTTTTTAACCTTAACAACGAAAGATCAGCCATTTAGCTTGGTCCGACCCCTCAGTAGGCCTTTAGAATGAAAAAATATATCGAAGATCTATATAAAAGAAAAGATTTAATGATTTACCTGGTGACTTCAGGTCTTAAGGCGCAGCATAGAAACAGTTTTCTAGGTTATTTCTGGTGGCTTTTAGACCCACTTTTAAATGTACTAGTTTACTATTTTGTAGTCGTAATTATTTTTCGCAGAGCTGGAGGCCCTGAATATGGAATTTATCTTGTAATCGGAATGATTGTATGGCGTTGGCTAGGTTCCACAGTCAGCTCATCAGCAAGGTCAATAGTTGCGCAGTCAGGGATTATCTCACAGGTTTACTTGCCGAAATCGATTTTTCCAATAGGTGCCAGCCTTACTCAACTTATTAATTTTGGGTTTGGTTTATTAGTTATTGCGATATTTTTGATTTTTTTTAAGATAATTCCAGGAATACAGTTACTTTGGTTACCCTTCATAATAACAATGCAGATGTTATTTATGATGGCGATTGCTTTCCCAATAGCCTATGTATGTGTATTTGTAAGAGATATTGATAATATTGTAGACCATCTGATGCGTTTATGGTTTTTTGGGTCTCCGATCATATGGTACGAAGATAGGATTCCGGAAAGAGGAAAATGGCTTTTGGACATTAATCCGATGACTCATTTTCTATCTGGTTATCGCAATGTCCTTATACATAACTCATGCCCGGATTATTTAACGTTGTTATATATAGGCGCCATATCCATGATTTTTGTTACTCTAATGATATATTACTATAGTCATTATGAACACAAGATCATTAAATCATTATAAAAAACATAAAGACAAAGTTATACCTAATAGTATAATTACACTTAGACAACATGGGTATTTTAAAACAGAATTTCATAAAACCGGAAGTTGCTCAAATACATGAACGTGATTCTATAGTAAAAGCCGTAAATATCGGTGTCAAATATGCCATTGGGATTAAAAGAGAAGATCTCCAGTCACGTATCTTTAGCAACTTATTGCGAAGGAAGAAAAAAAAGGAACTTTGGGCATTAAAGGATGTTAGCTTTGCCGGCTGCTCCGGTGATATTCTGGGGATTATCGGTAATAACGGGGCCGGCAAAACCACTTTATGCAGGGTGATTTCAGGGCTCTTACGTCCTGACACGGGTAAAATTCGAGTTAACGGAAAGGTTTCAGCCCTGCTGACACTTGGAGCCGGGTTTAACCAGACGCTGACTGGAAGAGAAAATATCTTTTTAAACGCTATGATGCTTGGTTTTTCAAAAAGATATGTCAAAGAGATCTTTCATGATATCGTGGATTTTTCCGGTCTTGGTCATTTTATTGACGAACCGATGAAAAACTATTCCAGCGGCATGAAATCACGTTTGGGCTTCAGTATTGCGGCCATGATTGAGCCGGAGATACTGATTCTCGACGAAGCCTTGAGCGCTGGGGATCTGGAATTTTCTGAAAAAGCGGGGAAAAAACTTCAGCAATTAATCTACAAATCAAAAATTGTAATTGTTGTTTCACACCAATTGAATTTCATTGAAAAATATTGCACCAGAGGGATATGGATTAATGACGGACTGATCAGAACCGAAGGCCATCCAAAAGAGGTGGTAAGATTATACAAAGAATCCATCCCCAAAACAACCAAAAAGGTCAGAATTGTAAATTTCCAAAAAACAGAATCAATATCCGATTCTACCGGCATCATTAAGGCAAAAAATCTTGGTCTGAAATTTTTACTATCTGCGGATCATGACGCCAATGCTGACAATACTGATGGAAATAAAAGAACTTGGCGAAAAAGAAAAAAGAGTTTCTGGGCTCTTAAAGATATTAATTTTACAGTTAATGTAGGGGAGATTGTAGGCGTTATCGGACGCAACGGCGCAGGCAAAACAACGCTGTGCAGATTGATCAGCGGCATTCTGAAGCCTGACAGGGGAAATATTTTCATTAAAGGCCAAACAACAGCTCTGCTTTCATTTGGAGCCGGTTTTAATATTCAGCTTACAGGCCGGGACAATGTATATCTCAACGGCATGATGCTTGGAATACCCAAAAAAGAGCTGCGTCGTATTTACTCTGATATTGTAGAATTTTCCGGCCTTGGTCATTTTATTAACGAACCGGTGAAAAATTATTCCAGCGGCATGAAATCCAGATTAGGATTTAGTATAGCAGCAATGATCAAACCGGATGTATTTGTTCTCGATGAAGCGCTAAGCACGGGAGACATCGCTTTTTATGAAAAGGCAAGCACCAAAATCCAGAATCTGATCACAATTGCAAAATCGGTGATAGTTGTAACTCACAGCATGGCTTTTGTGGAAAAGGTATGCACAAGGGCTATATGGATAGATGACGGTATCGTAAAGTTCGACGGCAGCTCAAAGCAAGCTGTTGAAGTATATAGTCAGTCAGTAAAACATTAAAAAAATCCGAGATTTGGACGTTGAGTTTTTTGCTTCGCGTGATGTTTTTTTTCTTAAGGGTCCGCTTAGAAATAAATTTGCATTTTAGAGTTGACAATGTGACATAAATTTCGGCAAGCTTCAGGTGGTAAAACCGCAGGAATAGCAGCGCTCTTTTGAGGATTTTGGCATCTGAAGATCGTTGAAAGATATGTTATAGTGTCGCCTATAAAATGTGAAGTTATTTCTGGGCGGACCCTAAGTTCATGCCATTGATTTTTTAACGATAAACCGATAGTAGGAATACTCGATGAACACACAACAAAAAAAAGCGTTGATTCTGTTTGGAATGCACAGGAGTGGTATTTCTGTTCTGGCTGGTTGCCTGAATTTATTGGGCGTAAATTTCGGCAAAGCCATTAGACCAGGCAATCAGGCCAATCAGACCGGTTTTTTTGAAAACCAGGATATTATACTCCGGAACGATATACTTTTACGGGATCTGGAGTGTAGATGGGACATGGTGGGTTCACTCCCTTCGGACTGGCTGGAGAGAAAGACAGTGCAGGATGCCCGGGATAAAATTTCAACTCTTATAGAAAAAAATTTTTCCGGGGAGGAATATTGGGCAATCAGGGACCCGCGTTTATGCCGATTAATGCCTTTATGGATGGATGTTTTTAAACAAGCGGATATAGAACCCTGTTTTGTGCTCATGGTCAGACATCCCTTTGAAGTGGCAAAATCCCTGGAAAAACGTGATGGGTTTGATCTGTTAAAGGGGCATCTCCTGTGGCTGATGCATAATCGGGAAGCCTTGCTCGCCTGCAGTGGACATAAATATGTCATCCTGACCTATGACGGTCTTCTCGCTGATCCCTGTTATAGTATGGAAAACATCAGCCGGGAACTGGGAATTGCTTTCCCAAAAGAGCCGATAAAAGTGTATCAAAAAATCATTGATTTTGTCCGTCCTGATCTCAAACACCAGAATTTGGGGCCCCAGGACAAAAATGAAAATGACATTTTTGCTCAATACGCCTGGCTATACGACCAGTTCAGACTGATTCAAGCCAGAGCCCTGGATACCAAAACAGGCGGTGCAGAGATTTCAGGAGTCATTCCCTGTGAAATCATGGACCATGATCTTGCAATAAGCTCTTTTCCTTTGGTAACGAGTGGAGGCAACCATTCCGTAAAGCCCGAAGCTTCACATGTTTCAGAAATGTTTAATAATCTGCTCAATGTCATCAGCCGATACGAGCAGGCTGATCTGAACAGGGGTATACAACGCCAAAGACTTCTTTTGACTGCAGATCAGCAGGGAGGAGCTTTATATGCCCAGATCTATTTTCCTGCGGCGGAAGACGGCAAAGACTATGTGGAAGAAAAATCGCAAAAAATACTACTGGCTCCTGATGAATGGCAACAGGTCACTCTGGATATTCCGCGCCCGGAAGACCTGCTTACGGGCCGGCTGCGCCTGGACCCCTTGAACACCAGGGGAATGGTTTACGTATCAAGCATCAAGTTGATTCATGCCGTAACCGGTGAAACCTGTTGGTCTGCCCAGGATCGGGATAAATTTGAACAGTGTTCTGTGGAGGGGGATGGTTTTGTTTTGTCTTTAGAAAATGGCCTGAATATGGTCTGTACAGGTAATGACGCCCGCATTCGGCTGCCCCTGATTCCCCATCTGCCGGACTGCCCGCTACGACTGGAAGTCTGGATAAAGGCAAACCGCAACCAAACCGCTCTCCATGATATCTGGATGAAATTTAACCGTGTCAACAACAAGCTGACCGGAGATCTTGAGGAAGAACGCAATCACCTGGTCCATGCCCGGAAACAGGTCGAAGAATTGGAAGGTCAACTGACCGAAAATACTACGGCCCTGCGAACCAGAGAGGCGGAGCAAAAAAAGCAGGACGCCCTGAGACAGACACAGATCGAAAAACTGCAACAGGAGATCACGGATAAAAACCAGTCCCTCGCGGAAAAGACTACGGCCATGCAAGCCAAAGAGGCGGATCGGAAAAAGCAGGACGCCCTGAGACAGACACAGATCGAAAAACTGCAACAAGAGTGGCAGGCAAAAACGGATGAACAAAAAGCCTTGCTGGAAACAGAACAGCAGCAAAACATCGACGCCCGGAAACAGGTCGAGGACCTGGAAGGTCAACTGACCGAAAATACTACGGCCCTGCGAATCAGAGAGGCGGAACGAAAAGAGCAGGACGCCCTGAGACAGACACAGATCGAAAAACTGCAACAGGAGTGGCAGGCAAAAACGGATGAACAAAAAGCCTTGCTGGAAACAGAACAGCAGCAAAACATCGACGCCCTGAAACAGGTCGAGGAATTGGAAGGTCAACTGACCGAAAATACTACGGCCCTGCGAACCAGAGAGGCGGAGCAAAAAGAGCAGGACGCCCTGAGACAGACACAGATCGAAAAACTGCAACAGGAGATCACGGATAAAAACCAGTCCCTGGCCGAACTTGAAAAGCGAATCAAGTTCCAGGAAGAACTATCCGGGCAGTATCATTCAGCATTAGTGGACGCCGAACTCGAATACCAGAAGCAGGCAGATGCACTGGAGAAGAAGGTTCGCCACAAAAGCCAAGCCCTGGCCGAACTTGAAAAGAGACTTAAGTCCCAACAGGAACTATCCGGGCAGTATCATTCAGCCCTTGTAACCGCGGAACAAGGTCTGGAAAATACCGGGCTATTGAATCATGAAAACAAACAGCTGAGCAACTGGATGCGTAAACTGAATAACGGCTTTCAAGCCCTGCTGGCCTCCCGGCGGTGGAAAGTGGGCAACGCTATCGGCCGGATTATCAGGGGCATACTATTACGTTCGAAGAACCCCATGGTCGTGGATCATATAAGCGAAATCTTCACGCAATTTGAGAAAGCCAATCAACAGGCTGCCGACTATTACACAATGCAGGCCCCTGAAAACCAACATGACGGAGAGCGACTTCTCAAATGGATGAAGCAACTGCAAGACGATTTTCAGGCCCTGATGGCTTCCCGGCGGTGGCGGTTTGGCAATGCCGCGTTTCGGTCCATCGAAATCATGTTGTTTCGCCGCCGGACGCGATTGGCCCCGGATTACATGAAAGAGATCTTTACCGAGTTTGAAAACTGGAAGCAGAACGTTTTTGAGGGTAGACCCATTTCCTCACTGTCTTACGGTGAGATCAAACAGCTCCTTGCCTGGATGCGCAAGCTGAGCAACAACTTTCAGGCCATGATGGCCTCCCGCCGGTGGCGGTTTGGCAACGCAACGGGGCGGTTCGCCAAAACCTTGCTGTTTCAGCCAAAAACACCGATAGTAACAGACCACATGCAAAAGATTTTTGAAGACTACCGCAATGTATTTAAAAGATAGGAACCTACATGACTAAATCCGGCATATCCATCATCATTCTGACACTGAACGGGGCCAAGCATCTTGAGCGCCTGCTGGAAACTTTTTTTGAGTCCAACACACATGCGCCGGTGGAGCTGATCATCATTGACCACGGTTCCTCTGACAAGACTTCCGAGGTGGTTTCCCTGTACGCCACCCGGGCCTTTATCCGACTGATCAACCGTGGTCGTAACTATTCTTTCGCCTCTTCCTGCAACCTGGGGGCAAGCAAGGCCAGGCATCCGCATCTGCTCTTTTTGAACAACGACATCATCTATACGTCCGATGTTTTGCCCCCTGCCATGGCCAGGCTGGCTGACCCGACTATCGGGGCAGTGGGCGTTCGCCTGGACGACGATCCCGACTCCCTGCCCCCGGGCAAAGAACCAGGGGTGCAGCACACGGGCATTGCTTTTGAATGGGATAGTGAAAAAGAGTTCTACCGTCCCGTGCAGATCCGGCACAAGAGCCCTGCCCAGGCCAGGGACGTAAAGAGTGGTTTTTACCCTGCCGTAACCGGGGCATTTCTGCTTTGCCGCAAAGCGGACTTTAAAAAACTTGGCGGATTTTGCGAGAAGTATGATTACGGGTTCGAGGATATTGATTTCTGCCTGCGGATCGGCCTGGAGCTTAACAAGCAATGCTTGTGCATCAATGACATGAGTCTGCGGCATGTGGAGGGGGCGGCACGCAAGCAGGTTTCGGACAAAGTCAGGAAAGCCCGGCGGCAAAACAATGATGCCCTGTTCAAGCGCAGGATGGGAGAATATGTCAAACGATTGATGAGCGATGGACCTGCGTCAGAACCCTCAACTATAGCCAGTCCACAATCCCTTGCCACCCCTGCCCCCAGGATCAATCCTGTTTCCCTGAACATCCTCTTTGTCCTCTATCAGAGCATCGACAGCAACGGCGGCCTGCACGCGCAGCTCCACGCGGCCCGGCTTATGGCCGTCCAGGGCGCGGACTGCCTGTTTGCCGTGCCCAGAGAGGGCAAACAGAGTCAGACCGATAAGACCACTGACCCACAAGTGCGCACCTTTGCACAGATTGAAAAAAACGGCCTGGCCTTTGCCGACGGCCGCGGCCCGGACATCATCCATGCCTGGACCCCCAGGGAAGTGGTACGGGTTTTCTGCGAAAAACTTCTCAAAAAACATCCCTGTCCCTTGGTCATCCATTTGGAGGACAACGAGGAGTACCTGACCGAGGTCACCGTGGGCCGCCCTTTTGCCGAATTGGAAAATTTACAGGAAAAGGAACTGAACTCACTCATCCCGGCCAATCGCTACC
>JAYEJK010000439.1:0-7564 GCA_034660535.1 Thermodesulfobacteriota bacterium
TTCCAGACCCTTATTGATTTTGTGTAATGTACACCATCATTCTCGCGAATGCGGTAATGCCATAAAAACACTCCGGCGTGTAAACGTTCACCAGTGCTGCAGATGTGTCAGTTTTATCCCCTTGGTGGTGATATCCACAACGTGCCCAAGCAACTCATCGTTGTCTTCGTTAAATACCTCCAGGTAAAAGATCAGGTGCCGTCTCTTAAGGGTCCTTCCATCTTCAGTCATGTCAGCCTCCCCCCTGTTGATTCTTTTTTGTGCCTTAAACGACATACATTTACACGATCAAGAATGAATTTGACCACGTTATCCTTTGTCATTTTCGTGGAATCAATTATTGTAGCGTCTTGAGCTGGTTTCAGGGGTGACAGTTCCCTGGCGCTGTCGTTTTGGTCCCGCTTTATTATCTGTTTTAAAATTTCATCCTGGTTGACCTCTTTGGCCCCTTTTTCCAGGAGTTGTTTTACCCGACGTTTGGCCCGTTCATCCGGAGATGCATCCAGATAGAATTTATAATCAGCCTCCGGGAAAACGACTGTGCCCATGTCCCTTCCTTCCGCAACAATGCCGCCTCCGCCGCCCAAAAATTTCTGCAGGCTTGTGAGTTTTTTTCGGACTGCCGGAATAGCCGAAACGCGGGATGCAATCATGGCTGTTTCCGGGGTCCTGATGGCAGAGCTTACATCCTCCCCGTCCAGGAATACCAGTGTTTCCACTCCATCAGGCGCCAGCCTGAGATCCAGATTGTCCAGAAGTTCAGCCAGTGCCTTTTCATCTTTTTCATTGATTTCGCATCTGTGAATCTTGAGTCCTGCAGCGCGGTACATGGCGCCGGTATCAAGATAGGTGAAATTAAGCTTTTCCGCCACCAGTGAGCTGATTGAACTTTTACCTGCTCCGGAGGGACCGTCAATTGTTATTATAGCCTTTTTTTCAGGCATGGTTACAATTCTTTAAGGCTTTCCGTAAGTGCTGAGATAAAACGTTGGTTATCGTCGGGCAGCCCGGCCGTGATCCGAATGTAGTTGGGGTAACCATACGCCTTCATGCCCCGGATTATCACACCCCTGGAAAGCAATTTTTTATACAGG
The DNA here is from genome assembly GCA_034660535.1 of Thermodesulfobacteriota bacterium. Taxonomy (GTDB): domain Bacteria; phylum Desulfobacterota; class Desulfobulbia; order Desulfobulbales; family DAOVYS01; genus DAOVYS01. Next base: position 1,095 of record JAYEJK010000439.1, read on the forward strand.
CTATCGGCGTCTGTCTTTACATCAACCAGAACGTAATTGGTCTGGGAAGGAAAGGGGATGCACCCCAATTCACGAACCTTGCTTGACAACCAGTCAATGGAGTCTCTGGTCATTTTTAATGTTTTTTGATAATGCTCTTCATCATCAAGCGCTGCCATTCCACCGACCTGTGCGGGATAATTAACATTAAAAGGCTGACGAACCCTGTGGAGATAGTCGGCAATTTCATACCTCATCAGACCATAGCCGATTCTGAGCGCGGCAAGTCCATACGCCTTTGAAAAAGTTCGAAGGGCCACAACAGGCGTCTTTTCGTAAAGATAGTTGCGGGCGTCAAGGCGTACGTCCGGGTCGACAAAATCTAGATATGCTTCATCAAGGACAACGACCACATTTTCAGGGATTTTTTCAAGAAATAATTGAAATTCATTTTTTTGAAAAACCGTTCCCGTGGGATTGTTGGGATTGTCTAAAAAGATGAGCCGGGTCTTTTCCGTGACACTGTCGGCTATTGCGTCTAAGTCGTGATGCATTTCCTTTAAGGGTACAACACGGTTCGCACCGCCTCTTGACTGGACTACTTTCTGGTAGACCAGAAATGTGGGCAGGCTTGAAATGACCTCCTCGCCGGGTGATACGAATGTGGTTGTAAGGAGTTCTATGATTTCGTTTGAGCCATTACCAAAAACGATTTCCTCCGGCTTTACATCCAGTTTGGCTGCCAGCCGGTTTGCCAGATAGTAACAGCTTCCATCAGGATAGATGTGCAGCTTGGTTAAGGCCCCGGCGATTGCGGCGGCGGCCTTTGGCGAAGGCCCCAGTGCATTTTCATTTGATGCCAGTTTTATGGAACCTGTGATTCCATATTCCCGTTCCAGTTCCTCAATCGGTTTGCCGGGAGGGTACGGAATAAGTGATTCTATGTTATCAGAAATTTTTAGTTTCATGTTTTGTTCCTTAGGGTCTGGAAAGAAATAACTTGGGTAATTCCGATCCGAAATGTGTTGCAGATTTAGTCGGTTTGATATTCACGAAACCGCAAGCGTAGCAGGGCTACGGTGAGGATTTCGGGGATGTCAAACCGGCTAAAGGTGTGATACAGTTCGGAAACGGAAAATCCAAGTTATTTCTTTCCAGACCCTTATTATCATATCTCCGGAATATCCGGTATATTCATCCTCTGTTCAATATTATACGCTGCCCTCAGCAATTTTTCCTCCTCAAAATGACATGCCTGAAGCTGGATTCCGATGGGCAGGCCGGCCTTGCTTACCCCGCAGGGCGTCGATATTCCGGGAATTCCCGCAAGGTTTGCGGAAAGTGTCAGGATGTCGGACAGATACATGCCGAGCGGATCATCAGACATTTCGCCGATCCGCCAGGCCGGCGCAGGTGTTACAGGTGAAGCCAGGATGTCGCATGCCTGAAAGGCATCGTGAAAGTCTTTTATTATCAATGTTCTCACCTGCGAAGCCTTTTTGTAATAGGCATCATAATATCCTGATGAAAGGGCGTATGTGCCGATGATAATCCTGCGTTTAACCTCGGCACCGAATCCTTTGGATCTTGTTTTTTCATACATCTCGATCAGGGATTTCGCCCCTTTGTCCCGGAAACCGTATTTGACTCCGTCGTATCTGGCCAGGTTGGAGCCGGCCTCTGCCGGCGCGATTATGTAATAGGCTGCCACTGCGTAGTCGGTGTGGGGCAGGGAGATCTCGATCGTTTCCGCGCCCGCTTTTTTCAACGCGTTAATCCCATCCCGGACCGCCTGTTCGACTTCAGGATCAAGTCCTTCACCGAAATACTCTTTTGGAATACCGACTTTCATTCCTTTGATGGAATCGGTTAGCTTACTCAGGTAATCCGGCGTGTCGCGATTGACCGACGTGGAGTCTCTGTTGTCATAACCGCAGATCGCGTTCATCATGAGAGCGCAGTCGGTAACGTTTCTGGTAAAGGGGCCGATTTGATCAAGGGATGAGGCAAAGGCGATAAGTCCAAATCGGGATACGCGGCCGTAAGTCGGTTTTATTCCCACAACACCGCAATGGGACGCGGGTTGCCGGATCGATCCTCCTGTGTCGGAGCCCAGGGAGGCTATACATTCACATGCTGCCACGGATGCGGCGGACCCTCCGCTCGACCCTCCGCAGATATAATCCCGGTTCCACGGATTTTTAGGAATCCCGTATGCACAGTTTTCAGAGGTGGAGCCCATGGCAAATTCATCCATTGCAGTCTTACCTACAATAACTGCGCCGGCTTTTTGAAGTTTTTCAACAACAGTTGCATTATAGGGCGGGATAAAAGGTTCAAGGATGTTCGACCCTGCTGTTGTGCGTATTCCTTTTGTGCACAAAACGTCCTTTAAAGAAACCGGGATGCCGCATAGAGGGCCTCCATTGTTTTCACTTAAGAGCCGGTCGGACTCTTCAGCCTGTTTTAAGGCATTGTCTCGGTTCACCGTGATGTAGGCATTAATTTTGTCTTCCACTTTGTCAATACGGTCAAGAACGGAACGGGTGACCTCAACCGCCGAGGCCTTGCGTCCGGCAAGAATATCTTTTAACTCATGAATCGATAATGAATAGAGTTCCATGTTTAACTCTCACTGACTTGTAAGTTGTTTTTTTCGCATACCTTGATCTTGAACAAGATTGCTTATTTTTGGATGTACACCAGCTTGATTATAAAACAGAAAAATGGATGGGGAGAAGTGAAAAAATTAAATAATTTTCGGGACCTCAAAGGATTCGCCGTTTTGCACGGGGCCGTTGGCAAGGGCTGCTTCCTGATTCAGAGACTTGCTGATTTCGTCACTGCGAAATGCATTGCTGATGGAAATGGCATGGGTGGTCGGTTCGACTCCCAGGGTCTCAGCCTCATTTAGTTTTTCTACATAGTTTAAAATTTTATCCAGTTGTTCCGTAAGAGATTTTACCTCTTCCTCGGCCAGCTCTAAACGGGCCAGCCCAGCTACATTTTTTACTTCTTCGGTTGTTATTATCATTTGAGTATTATTTCAGTGGGTTTTATTGATCTTTATCTCCTTGACGATCTTATTAAAAACAGTCACTATTTTTTCGTCGAATTGCGTATTGGTGCATCTTGTAAGTTCATCAAGCGCTTCTTGTTTGCCGAAGTTGACCCTGTAGCTCCGCATGGAAGTCATAGCGTCAAAACTGTCCGCCACGGTAACGATTTTGGACAGGATATCGATTTCATCCCCTTTCAGGCCGTCAGGGTAGCCCCCACCGTCTACCCGTTCGTGGTGGTGTCTGATAACGAGTCCTTCACGGGCCAGGAAGGTCAGCGGTTTTATAATGGATTGCCCGACTTCGGGATGTTTTTTTACAAGCTGCCATTCTTCATAATTAAGCGGGCCCGGTTTCTGTATGCAACTGACATCAATAATAAGTTTGCCGATGTCATGCAACTGACACGCCCGTTCAAGAACTATCAAGTCCTCTTGGGGGAGATGCATGGCCTTGCCGATCATAAGGGAATATCGGGTCACACGGTTTGTGTGACCCGATGTGTATTGGTCTTTCTGCTCAAGGGCGTTCTGCAGTGTGTGGATCGCGTTAACTGTCGCGATCTCAAGTTGAACGCTGTATTGCCTTAAAAGAATGTTCTTTTCCGCAAGCTCCTTGGTTTTTGCCTGTATCTCTTTTTCAAGGTTTGTTTTATAAGCCTTTTCATGGAGCACGTACATTCTTTTTTCAATTGCACGCTTGATTTTGACATCAAACAGGTCAAGATCCTCGATCGGCTTGGTGATAAAGTCGTAGGCGCCCAGATTAATCGCCTTGACCGCATATTCCATGGACCCTGCGCCCGTCAGGAACAGGACAGGTATTCCCAGGTCTCTTTCATTGATCGCCCGAATTGTCTCAAAGCCATCCATGCCCGGCATGTTGATGTCCAGAACAATGACGTCGAACTTTTCACTTAAGATATCCAGGGCTCCCTGGCCGTTGTCAACATCCGTGACTTCATAGCCGAACATCTCAAGGATCTTTATTACCGCATCCCTGACCAGGTCGTCATCATCCGCGATTAAGATTTTTGCCATGTTATAGCCGTTTGAAGGTTCGGAGCGGAAAGTTGAGTTAAAACTATTTTACAAGGTCCAGTAATTTTTTGCAATGTTTCGTATTTGTTCAAGAATGGAAGCAAACACACCATCCTGGTTGTCGATGTGAGTGTTTTTGAAAGCCCCGGCTGTTTCATCATCCAGTATGGATGTGCCTGCCATTTCCGAAAGGGACGCCATTATACCGTCACGCAGTCCGTTCAGATCATACCCGCCTTCAAGTGTGGCCAGGAGCCGGCCGCCGCAGATTTCATCGCTGAGATCCTGAAGGACCCTGGTCATGTAGGCAAAGCCCTTCTCTGTTACTGCCATTCCTCCCAGAGGGTCGGCTATGTAAATGTCGAATCCGGCGGAAATCATGATCAGATCGGGTTTGTATTGCCTGGCAATCGGGGAGAGGATGTCATTGAATATTGAAGCAAAGGAAAAGTCGTCCTGTCCTCCGGGAAGCGGCACATTGATCGTAAATCCTTCTCCCTTGCCCTCACCGATCTCGGAAAGGCTGCCGGTTCCCGGATAGTACGGGTATTGGTGGGTTGAGAAATAGAGGACCTGATTCGTGTTGTAAAAGGAATGCTGGGTGCCGTTTCCGTGGTGCAGATCCCAGTCAACGATCATGATTCGGTCAAGTTTCAATTCCCGGATCGCGTAATTGGCTCCAATGGCAATGTTGTTGAAAAGGCAGAATCCCATTCCTCTGCCGGCCTCGGCGTGATGGCCCGGGGGCCGGACAAGTGCAAAGCAGTTGTCTATTTCCCCTGCCGTCAGAAGCCGGGTTCCCTCGACAACGGCGCCCGCGGCCAGGCATGCCGCATCATAGGAACGGGCGGATGTCATGGTGTCAGGATCCAGGGAGTCAAACGGCTTGCCCGCGGTTGAGGCAACCCTGTTAATATGAGCCGGAGTGTGATTCATTTGGAGTATTTCCCGTGAAGCCGGTCCAAACGCTGGAAAATGGAACGTTTTAATGATTTCCGGGGCCGCAAGCCGTTCATGGATCACCTCCAGCCGTCTGGGGGATTCGACGTGGGTTTGTCCGGGCTTATGTTCCAGAAACAGGTCGTTTTTAAATATGGCTGTCTTTCGCATGAGATTTGTCCCTTGGTGAAGGTTCATTTTGCGCAATCTGTAATCCCTTTTTCAGTGACCAGATAATGGAGGCGTTGGTCATGAGGGAGAAGAGGGACCTCGGGAACAACCTGGAGTTGAAACGCGATAGCGATGCGGACCGCCTGAGGCGCCTTATTCTTCAGAAAACGGTCGTAATATCCGCCTCCGTAACCGAGCCGGCCTCCCCGCCTGTCAAAAACCGATCCGGGAAGAATGACTGTGTCGATTTCGTTGGGCTCCACAGTTGATAATCGTTGATGGTCAGGCTCGGGAATGGAGTAATATCCGGGGCGCAGGTCCTGATCAGGATCCATTATCCGGTATGGTATCAATCCGGACTCATCAGGCAGCGTCAGCGGCACGGTTACACGCATTCCTTTGTCCAGGCATTGGCTGATAAGGGACAGGGTCTCCACTTCGTTTCGGAAGTTCACGTAAATAAACAAGGTCCTTGTACTGGAAAAATCATCAATACGCCAGAGATGTTCTATTACGGAACTGCTTTTTTGAGCGCGTTCATCAGGTAAAAGGCTGTCCCGCCGGGCCAGGATTTTTTTTCTTAGATCATTTCGTTTCATCGGGGTCTGTGTAGATGGGTGCCTGTGAACGTTTATAATAATTTTACGTTGTTGACACAAAATATTGTAACTTCTCAATAAGTGGTGGTAGCAAAATTTGAATATTTTTTTCCGGATTCCCGCTAACTGCATGCGGGAATGACGGACCTGGAGCCTGGATGGTCATTCCCGCATGTCTTTAGCGGGAATCCAGGAGTTTGGCCGCCACTTATTAAAAGGATATACTACCCCATTGAAAAGTAAGAGGCCAACACAAATTTATGGGATGGAAAAGGAGATGGTCAGGTTATCCAGGTGCGGCGCTTGCTTGCTGCACTACGAGTTGAGATAAAGGTAAAATCGAATTTTTACCTGAGAGTCGATCTTCGAGATATTGCCAAAAAGATATTCCTAATTTTCGGCAGGTCTTCTTTAAACTGGTGAAGGTGTCCCTGCAACGGCGTCCGGCCTCACTACGAGTACTGCCACTGACTTTGCGTCTTTTAACATATTCGCGAATATCATTTTCGCTCAAGTTGTTATGCAGAGGTATTTCCGGCCTGTGGAGAACCAAGAGAAGCTCAGCTTTATCGGCATGGAGACGTTTCAGCGCTAAATTGAGGAATTGATAATCGGTTTGCTGGGTAAAAATCGCATCAAACTTTTCTTGCAGCCGAATTTTATCTTTTTCATTTGGAGATTCT
>JAYEJK010000440.1:0-7555 GCA_034660535.1 Thermodesulfobacteriota bacterium
TGAATTTTTTAAACCGGGAGATATTTGGAATAAACTCAACGTTGAGTTGTAGTTTAAAAATTTCGATTTGTCACGGTTTGACGACACAAACTCAACTAAAAAAGTTGTTCAACGCTATAACTCAACTCGACAATCGAGAGTTCTCATGTCATTATTTAAAAAAATAGTAAAATAGGGTCATTATTTATTTCCACGGCCCTGAATTCACAGGGGACAAAATGGTTGACATGAAACTGTTGGAAAAGCTGGGACGCCTTGAAGTCGCAGATATCATGGTTACTGACGTGATTACCGTGGAATCCGGTGAGCGGCTTGAAAATGTGCTCAAAATATTCAGGGACAAGGGTTTCAAGGGAGTCCCGGTTATAAGAAAGAACTGTCTTTTGGGTGTGGCCTATGCGGTCGACCTTTTAAAGGCCTACTTTATGTCGAAAAGCGCCATACTCGATATCAGCGAGGCATTCACTCTTGTCAGTCTGATGAATACAAAAGGGACGGTCGATCGGTTCATGTGTCCAAGGCCGGCAACTGTATATCCTTCAGACGATATTGCAACAATTTCGAAAAAAATGGTAAAGACCGAAACATATACCTTTCCCGTTGTCGAAAAGGGGTCGGTTGAGCCGTGCGATAACGGAATATTTTTGGGTATGGTTACTCTTTCTGATGTAATCCCTTTGATTTATCATTGATTCTTTTCCTCTCAAAGCTCATCGGAGACCTCTTTGACCGTATAAAACAACCCGCCATCTTGGGTGAGCTGGCCGCAGGGATTCTTCTAGGTGTTCACGTGCTCGGACCCTTGCTTTTTTCAGAACCCCTGCACGAAATAGAATATATGCAAATTCTTTCCCAGGTCGGAGCGATGTTTCTTCTTTTTATGGCAGGCTACAGCCAGGTCAACATAGAGCGGCTTTTGCAATTCGGAGGCCGCTCGATTGCTATTAGCTGTGTGGAGGCCCCCCTCTCTTTTGCAGCGGGGTTTGGGATAGGTTGTCTGTTTGATTATAATATATCAGAGTGTCTTTTTACCGGACTGGCATTCTCCATTACAGGCATCGGTGTGACCGTCAGGACCTTGATGGACCTGAACCGCCTTCAAACCGACTATGGCATGAATATACTGGGAATAGCCATTATGGATGCTGTGTTAGGATTGTTTTTCCTATCGTTTTTGACCGCGTTCACACATTCACAAGAGGAGATTTCCCTGTACACAATGGGCATTACCATTTTTAAAATTGGTCTCTTTGTGGGTGGGGCTATCCTGTTTGACAGAATCATTCTCTACCCCATAGCTTCGCTGGCTGATCACATGAACGTTGCTGAGTCAAAGGTGGGATTGATTCTTTCGACCCTGTTTATATTTGGTTATGCTGCGGATCGGGTTGGGCTTCATTTTATCATAGGGAGCTTTGTGGCCGGTATCATCATTGCAAGACACTCGGATTTTGCCCAGAAAGAAATCAAGCATAAACTGAATGCGATAGCGTACGGTCTTTTTGTGCCGATTTTTTTTGGTGTTTTAGGAGCCCGAATTAATTTCGAGATACTGAGAGATGGCGGGCTCTTTGCTATGGTTTTTGTGTCGACTGGAATGCTTGCCAAATTCTTGTATGGAACCCTCGGCGCAAAAATTGTCGGATACCCGCTGACAAAAGCGTTTGTTGTGGGAACGGGATTGATCCCGAAAGCAGGAGTGGCCTTAGTCATGGGCTCTCTTGCCCTTTCCGCCGGCATCATTGACGAGAAGATATTCGCCGCAGTGGTGGGAATGGTAGCAGTAACAGTGGTATTCACCCCACTGGCCCTGAAATATGCAATACGGGTGTTTGAGAGAGATGGCCTTAAATGACAAAGAATGTACAATGTATCTAAAAAACAGGTATTGTGTTCCTGGAATCATTTGATACGAATCTTACCCTCTTCATAATCCTGGTGCCAATTTTCAGGCACCGGTATCTTTTGATAGAGATCCGACCGCCCGGCCTCAAACAAAAGTCGCGGTTTGTTCATAAAATCCGCTGCGCAATACACCTTTTTACCGACAATCCGGCTCATATTATCCAGCCAGATGATGCCTGTCTCGGAGCGCAATAGATGATGGTCAACTATAAGTGTTCTTACATTCCGAGCCAGACGAAGACCATTTCCCCAGGCTCGCCTGCGTAGCGACCCGGTCAGTGCCTGAAGATAAAGAGGGGGGCCTGCGGTAAATACGATATCCGGGCGCCAGTCAAGAATCTTATCTATTGTTACTTCATCCAGAAGCTGAATATCGGCGGCATGGACAAATACCTGATCGCCCATATCGATGCGCGTCATCATAACGGTGCCGAATCCGCCCCCCGGCACACCATGGGGTACCGGTTCGGAGAAGTTGAGAAAATCTATCGATCGTCCATCTGCAGTCTTCAGGTTTGGCCCCAACAATTCAGTAAGATCCAAGGCGCGACGCTGCATTCGGGGCGAGAGATCCTCTTTTGATATGCTCCAGCAGCGTGACTCCCGGAAACAAGCGGGAAGTTGCTTAAATGCAAGCTGGTAAGGATTTGCCCGCAGCAGGGGCACGTGGTCACCATGAAAATGACTGAAGACGACATCCGTGGCGCTTTCCAGCGCCTTTATAATATTCTTCCTGATTTTTATACCGGTTGCCACTTGGCAAGGATGGGGAAGCAAGCCGTGCCGCCGATATCCCAAGGCAATACCGGGATCAATGAGAATTCGCTGTGTTCCGGCAGTTACCAGGCAACACATGCCGCGAACTCCCAGGGATTCCGTACCAATTATTTCAAGTGTCACAGGCTTTTTCTTTCTTCTATTTTTCCGGCAATATCTAACCCAGATAAACTGGAAATTTTTAAAGGTCCTGGATAAGTGCCTTAAAACATGTGGCACCACAGGCGTCACATATAACTTCGGAGTTTTTCTGCCACAAAAAACAAGAAAATTACCACTAAGGCACTAAAAAGATGCGTGCCGTGTCGGAATTCGGAGAAGATATCATTAAAGGAACTCCGCTGTCACCGCCCTGACTGATTCCCGGATCAATGGGAATGCCGCCCAGTAACGGCAGTCCCGTTTCCCGGCTGAGCGTTTTCCCTCCCCCATGCCCGAAAATTTTAATCTGTTCCGACGAGTGAGCACATTGGAAATAAGACATGTTTTCTATAAGCCCCAGAACGGTCCTATTATATTTTGTAAAAAGTGAAATAGACCGCCTTACATCGGCAAGAGCCACCTCTTGCGGGGTGGTTACCATCAGAACCTGCATCTTGGGGAGCGCCTGGGCAATGGAGATAGAGGGATCTCCGGTTCCCGGCGGGAGATCAACAACAAGATAATCGAGTTCGCCCCACATGACCTCACCCAGAAGCTGTTTTATTGCCCTCGCAACAAGTGGGCCCCGCCAGATGACCGCCTGGCCTTCCACCATCAGCATACCGAAAGACATGATCTTGAGACCGAACTTTTCCACGGGAATGAACATACCGTGTTTCATTTCCGCTTTGCCTGATAAACCCAGCATGAGCGGGATACTGGGGCCGTAGACATCAGCATCCAGCAGTCCAACCTTGTGCCCGTGTTTCACCAAAGCCAGAGCTACATTTACAGCTATAGTGGTCTTTCCCACTCCTCCTTTGCCACTGGCAACGGCCAGAAAACGGCTCACTTTTTGGATTCCCGGCAGAGATGGCTTTGGGAACAGTCGCTCACGTTCGTCAGCGCTCAAGGCGGTTATTTGGACATCTACCGAGGAAACTCCGGGAAATCCTGCCAGCACCAGCTTAATTTCATCAACTATGCGGCCTTTTAAAGGGTATTTTAGAGTTGGGAGAGCCAGAGTGAGTGTGACTTTTTCAGCCTCTACCGTGACGTTTTTGATCATCCCAAGCTCAACAAGATTTTTTTTCAACTTCGGTTCCCGCACACTTTGAAGCGATTCTCTCACTTTCTGTTCATCAATCATGGCTGTCTCCAATTAATGTTTTTCTCCACATGGGATAATATAAACCCAAAACCGCAAAGAACATTTTTTATATTAACGGCAGCTATAGTTTTATGGTAAGGGTCTGGAAAGAAATAACTTGGATTTTCCGTTTCCGAACTGTATCACACTTTTAGCCGGTTTGACATCCCCGAAATCCTCACCGTAGCCCTGCTACGCTTGCGGTTTCGTGAATATCAAACCGACTAAATCTGCAACACATTTCGGATCGGAATTACCCAAGTTATTTCTTTCCAGACCCTAACAATAAGGAACAGAGAGGAAATAAATTGAATAAAATTACGCTCAGCTTTAGGTTGGATTTGGTCGGCTCGATTGAACAAAACCATATCCTTTGGTATGTTTGAGGCAAAAAAACAAATTCCAAGTTCATAAGGGCTCAAGTAAAAATAAGTTGGACAATATTGCGCTCAGATTTAGGTCGGATTGGGCCGATTGTGAGGTTACAAAACCGCAGGACTAGCGGCGCTAATTTGAGGATTTTGTAACCTCACAATCGGCCCAAAACGGCCTGAAGATGAGATGGAAGATGTACAAGTTATTTTTACTTGAGCCCTAAGGGCTCGCTCAAAAATAACTTCACATTTTCATGCGTCGATCCATCCCGCATGGCTGCGTTGCTCGTCGGTTAAACAGCCCTGCTGTTTGCCCTCCTCGCGCCTTGCCATGCAGGCGCCTCAACACCTGAAAATGTAAATTTATTTTCGGGCGAACCCCAAGGAGATTTTTTCTGTGAAAAAAGAAATAAAAAAGAAAGAAGGCAGTAAATTTTTTACAAGTGCACAAAAAACCGCAAAAATGTTTGGTCGTACTCTGCCTAATATCCTGGCCGTTGTTTTCCTTTCCGGCCTTTTTATCGAATTTTTACCCGTTGCCGAACTGGCAAATTTTTTTGGCGGCGGGCTGCCGGCAGATGCCTTGGTTGGGGCTTCAATTGGTTCCATCTCAACCGGCAATCCCTTGATCAGCTATATTTTAGGCGGAGAATTCCTGACCCAGGGCATGAGTCTGGTGGCGGTTACCGCATTACTGGTAAGCTGGGTAACCGTAGGCAGTGTTCAGTTGCCTGCTGAAATGCAGACCTTTGGTCCGCGCTTTGCCCTGGTGCGCAATTGCCTCTCCTTTCTCTTCGCCCTCATCATTGCCTTTCTCACTCTCGTAACCCTTCATATCCTGGGAGTTTAACACCGATGGAAACTTCTTTTGTTAATAACAAGAAAGGGCAAAAACAGCAATCCGCCATTAGCATATTCATCTTTTTGTCTATTGTCACAGCTCTCTATGGACTGGCCTTCCTGACGGCCCCTGAAAGATCAATGAACGCGCTTCTCTTTGGCCTGAAAATACTCACCAGACTGGGGCCTGTATTGCTGCTGGTTTTTTTCCTGATGTTTCTGACAAATTTATTCATTAAGCCAAATTGGATTCGTCAACATCTGGGCCATGATTCAGCCATTAAAGGATTCCTGGTGGCTATTGTCGGAGGCATTATATCAATGGGGCCAATCTATGTCTGGTATGGAATGCTTAAGGATTTTCATAAAAAGGGTATGCGACCTGCCCTTATTGCCGTCTTTCTCTACAGCCGCAGTGTCAAACTTCCCTTGCTGCCGCTCATGGTATATTATTTTGGTCTGGCCTATACTGTGATTTTATCTTTTTATATGATCTTGTTCTCTGTAGTAAACGGCATACTCACTGAATGGCTGACACCTGAAAAAAGGGGGTAGTCCTTGCCGTTTTTCTTCAATAAAAAAATGTACTATTTTTGGATTATACCTTGTATCATTATCCCAAATATGGGATTATATGAAATATGCGCTACAAAAAACTTAAAAAAATTATCTGGATAGCTTCTTCTCGCAAAGATGAAATTGGATATGCTATTTATAGAGCGCAAGAAGATAAAAAGCACCACAAAGCAAAGTCTCTCAAAGGGTTTAGCGGTGTTTTAGAAATTACGAGTTCTTATAAAACAGACACCTATAGGGCTGTATATGCGATAAAGTTTGGCGATTGTATCTATGTGCTCCACTCTTTCAAAAAAAAATCTCACAAAAACATTAAAACACCTAAACCTGATATGAAAATCATGCGGAAAAGACTGAAAAAGGGTAACCGTTCAGAGGTGCCCCATATTTTGCAGACTCCTTAAGAATGTAGGGGTTGGTTTTAATTTCGGCCACAAGTCTTTCATTGGGCAAAGGTGGGCACAGCCCACCCTACAAAAAATACATATTTCCACCATGTTATTCTTAGTTCTCTTGTAGGGTGGGCTATGCCCACCGTTATAATGGCCGAAGTTAAAACCAACCCCAGAATGTAATCGTTCTCAGGCGCTCCATATGGGCGCTAGCAGTTCGGCTCACTATATAAGTAATATGTGAGCCGGGCTGATCGCGTTCAGATGGAGGGCCTGTGAACGATTACGAAAAAGGCACGTATTCTTGCCAAGGAGGTAAAATAATGCAAACTGAAATAGAATTCAAAAAAGGTTCAGGGAACATTTTCAAAGATTTGGGCTTGGCCAACCCAGAAGAACGATTAACCAAAGCTAAGATAGCTTCAATGATTTACGATATCATTGAACAACGGGAATTAACACAAAAAGAGGCCGGGACTATTCTCGGAGTTAGTCAACCTAAAATATCCGCTCTTAGAAACGGAAGACTTGATGGCTTCTCAATGGAACGGCTATTTTCTTTTTTACGTGCATTAGATCAAGATGTTGACATTATCGTCCACCCTAAAAAACAGAGTGAAGCTCACCTTACCCTTGCATATGCTAATGGATGAGACTGTCTATTTAGCGGCAAACGTAATGCGCCACAAGGATCATATTCAGCTTTTCCTTATAATTTCTCGCAAGCTTCAAAAATATTATCAAACCAGTCAGTCAACCTGATCGCAACCATGCTCCGTTTTTGGGCGATGATTCTTTGCTTCTACAAAGTTAAGTGCCACATCCCTTACTTCAACGGCGGCGAGAATAATAACGATGGCCAAAGAAACAATTTACTGAGATGCAAGGTAATCGTTCACAGGCACCCCATCTGCACGCGCCCAACGGAAGTGCCCTTGGGGTGTGTCAGTCCGGCTCACATAGGTTTACTATAGGCGGGGTATCCACTTAACGCAAGTTCAAAAGAGGTATCTACGTGAATATATAGCCTTTTTTTGTTTTTCATTCAAAAATGACTAATACCCTTTAAATTCAAAGAATTAGGGATAATTCACTTGCGTTAAATGGATACCCCGCTTTGTTTATTTCCCTTCTTGTTTAGTACCTTAGTTGTAATTTTCTTGTTTTTTATGGCAAGAAATCAAAAGGGTGAAATATTTTTAAATAGTTACACGCAACTGTTAAGGTACTTATCCAGGACCTTTAAAAATTTCCAGTTTATCTGGGTTAGCTTCATTTAGGGTCTGGAAAGAAATAACTTGGATTTTCCGTTTCCGAACTGTATCACACCTTTAGCCGGTTTGACATCCCCGAAATCCTCACCGTAGCCCTGCTACGCTTGCGGTTTCGTGAATATCAAA
>JAYEJK010000441.1:0-1754 GCA_034660535.1 Thermodesulfobacteriota bacterium
AATTTTCAGAGGTTCTGGGTTGTTTGAATGATTATAAAAATTTTTTCTACAAAAATGGTCATTGTAATAAATGAAATCCTTGGTCTCAGGTATCATTGACAGAAACCGGATGCTGGAATATCCCGCTGGATTGCGGGAGTGTCTGGCCAATGTTGCCATGGGTCTAAATGCCCGGATGTTTGTAACCGGAGGCGCCGTGCGCAGCTGGTTGACAGGCTGTCCGGCAAAGGATCTGGATATTACCGTGGACACAGACGCGATATCCTTTGCCCGGGTTTTGGCCTCGAAAATCGGGGGCGCTTTTGTCATGCTGGACGATGAGGAGGGCGTTGCCCGTGTAGTCCGGCAAGATATTATAATTGACGTTTCCGAGTTCAGGGAAGGGACGAAGAATATAACCGATGACCTCTGTAAAAGGGACTTTACAATAAATGCAATGGCCGTTGCCCTTGACCCGGCAGATGCCGGACTTCAACCTCCTTTTAAGATTGTTGATCCCACTGACGGCTTGCATGATCTTGAAAACGGCATTATCCGGACCACATCATCCGATGTGTTTAAAATCGATCCATTAAGACTCATTAGGGCCTATCGTTTTACGGCAACACTCGGGGCCTTGCTGGAATCGGAAACCGAAGAGTTAATCGTTAAGTCGAGGGATCTTCTCAGGTTTGCCGCACCTGAGCGGATTTCCCATGAACTTCATCAGATCATGGAGTCATCGGGCGCCTATCGCGCAATGTCGGCAATGGCCGCAAGCGGGCTTTTGTTTGTTGTGTTTCCGGAATTGGAAAAAGGAGTCAATCAGGTCCAGCCCATAAGTCATCACCTGGATGTTTTTGGTCACAGCATGGCTGCACTGGGAGAGATGGAAAAAATGATAAGGCTCCCTGATATGTTTTTCCCCGGCCGCGGCCATGAGTTTAATGCCTACCTTGAAAACGGAATGCGAGTCAGACGATTGAAATGGGCGGCCCTGTTTCACGACCTGGGTAAACCGGATACTTTCAGAAAAAGAGACGGCAGGATCACGTTTTATGGCCATGATCGGGCAGGTGCTGACCAATTTATTAAAATTGGAAGGCGTCTGCGTTGGACCAGGGAAGATATAAGAGCTGTCGCCCTGTTTATCAAACTCCATATGTGGCTGTTTCATCTGAATAATGCAAGGCTTAAGACCGGAATTATTACATCAAGGGCGTGTCTGAAACTTGTGAAGGCCGCAGGGGAAGATATTGAGGGCCTTTTTCTACTTGCAATAGCGGACAGCCTGGCCTGTAAAGGCCCGGGCAGACCTTTGGAAATGGAGGAAGGACTTTGCGAGTTGTACGAACAGGTGGATCAGGTTAACAGGGAAAACATCAAGCCGGTGCTTTTGAGCCCGCGTCTTCTGACAGGGCATGATCTCAAAAATATATTCGGCTTAAAGCCGGGACCGATTTTTGGAAAGATTCTCTCAGGGCTTGAGGAGGCCCGGGTTTCCAGGAAGGTTCGAACGCGCGATGAGGCATTACATTGGGTCGAGTCTTTTCTGGTAAGGCAGAATGAATGATGAATGCAACTTTTAATTTGACCTTTCTATCATCGCTATTGTATCGTTGTTATTAGGGAAAAAAGGAAATCAGGTAGCTTCCATTCATAAAACTATGGGACAGGGTCATTTATTATAAGGATAAGGCGATGAGCGCAAAAAAAGGAAAGAAAGCGGACAAACGGTCATCTTTGATTTTTGATTACTATAGTGTTGAAGAATT
>JAYEJK010000442.1:0-13816 GCA_034660535.1 Thermodesulfobacteriota bacterium
GAAAAATGTAATTTGGAGGGTTTTCGTTCAGGCACTAATTAACCGAAATAGTGTCTGTTTTTAATTTTCGTTAAGGCTAGTGACGCTTATGTTATTAATTGATACTGATGCCTGTATAGGATGCGGCGCCTGTGAGGAATGTTGCCCTTTTGGGGCAATTATAGTAGTTAACGACGTTGCTGAAGTGAATGAAAAATGCAATCTGTGCGGCGCATGCGTGGATGAGTGCGAGGTCGGAGCGCTGACCATTGAAAGGGAGGAAAAGGCTCCGGGTTCGGATCTTTCCGAATGGTCCGGGGTGTGGGTCTTTGCCGAATACAGAAACAACCGGATAGCGCCCGTTTCACTGGAACTTCTGGGTGCGGGCAGGCAACTTGCTGAAAAACGGAACGTTGGGTTGGCGGCCGTATTGCTGGGCACGGATATTGACAACCCGGCAAAAGAACTTATAGCATCAGGCGCTGATAAAGTATATTCAGCAGATAACCCTGCTCTGGCCGATTACACTGACGATGCCTACGGAAACATCCTGGAAGATCTGATCCTTGAACACAAACCGGAAATCGTTCTGGCCGGCGCCACGGCCATGGGCCGTTCTTTGATCCCAAGGGTGGCCACGCTGGTCAAGACCGGCCTCACGGCAGACTGCACAGCCTTGGACATCAGGGAAGAAGACGGCGTCCTTCTCCAGACAAGGCCGGCTTTTGGCGGAAACGTGATGGCCACAATCGTATGTCCAAACACCAGGCCCCAGATGGCAACCGTCCGGCCGAACATAATGAAGCCTAATCCCCATGATCCCGACAGAAAAGGTGAAATAATCGACATCATACCCGATCCGGGCAGAATGATCTCCAGGGTAAAGGTCCTTGAGACGGTGATTGAGGAACCGGACCGGATCAATATTACCGAAGCGGACATTGTTATTTCAGGAGGACGCGGACTTGATGATGAAAAGGGCTTTTCACTGATCAGGGAATTTGCCGTCACTATGGGCGGGGCCGTTGGAGCATCACGCGCCGCCGTGGACAGCGGGTGGATCAATTATCCGCACCAGGTCGGACAAACAGGGAAAACGGTTTGCCCCAAGATATATATCGCATGCGGAATATCAGGTGCGATTCAACATCTGGTCGGCATGCAGTCTTCTGAAATAATCATTGCCATTAACAAGGATCCTGAGGCGCCGATCTTCGAAGTTGCCACATACGGTATTGTGGGAGATCTCTTTAAAATCGTACCCCGTGTAATTGAGAAAATAAAACTGAACCGTAAAAATGACTAGTGCTCTATGACATTTGATTTTATCAATGTCATAGGTTCCGGGTTCAAGGTTCAAAGGTTTATTTGAAATGAATCTTTCAGGAAAAATTGCGGTCGTGACCGGTGGAAGCCGCGGAATCGGCAGAGCCGTCTGCCTCCGGCTGGCCTCCATGGGGGCCGAAGTGGTTGTCAACTATGTCAGCCGGTCCGACGCGGCCGAGGAAACAGTGGCTGCCATCAAAGCCGAAGGAGGTAAGGCCCATGCCGTTAAATTCAACATTGGAGCCGCCTCGGAAGTCCAGGACAATTTTAAAAAAATAATAGCCGATCTCGGGAAAATCGACATCCTGGTCAACAACGCCGGAATCACTCGTGACGGGCTGGTAGCCACCATGAAGGAAGATGACTGGGACACAGTCCTCGGCATTAACCTGAAAGGCGCCTACAACTGTATCAAGGCAGCTTGCAGGCCCATGATGAAACAACGATGGGGCCGAATTATCACTATCACATCAATCATCGGATTTACAGGGAATGCCGGGCAGGCTAACTATGCGGCTGCCAAGGCAGGCCTCGTTGCTCTGACCAAATCCGTGGCAAGAGAGCTGGCATCGAGGGGTGTGACGGCCAATGGAGTTGCGCCGGGTTATATCGAGACCGACATGACCAGCGGTTTAAATGAAAAAATCCGTGACAAAATCCTGTCCGAAATCCCTATGGGGGTACTTGGGACAGTTGATGACGTAGCCGGTGCAGTGACCTTTCTCTGTTCCGAGGAGGCCCGGTATATTACAGGCCAGGTCATTCACGTTAACGGAGGGATGCTGATGGCGTAAAAAATCGCCGTAAGCAATTTCTAATTCCTAGTTGCACAGCTCGAATAATTTGTAACCGAATTATATATAATTTCAGATCAAAAATGACCGGAACCAAGGAGAAGTGATTATGCCCTCAGATATTGAAGGAAAACTTAATGATATTATCGTTGATCAGCTTAGTGTAAAGGCGGAAAGCGTTGTACCCGGGGCATCATTTGTGGATGACCTGGGCGCAGACTCTCTTGATCTCGTGGAACTCATTATGGCGTTTGAAGAAACGTTTGATATCGAGATTCCAGATGAAGATGCAGAAAAAATCATCACAGTCCAGGATGCTGTTAACTACATGAATTCAGTTGTAAAATAAAGACAATCATAGTTTAACAAGGTGAAATAGGGTGAACAAAAGAGTTGTGGTAACCGGTGTCGGTCTGGTAACCCCACTGGGCAACGGGGTTGAAAAGACCTGGAGCGGCCTGTGCGAAGGGAAAAGCGGTGTCACCCGCATCACGCGTTTTGATACGGAAAAATTTCCCGTTAAAATTGCGGCGGAAGTAAAGGACTTCGATGCGGAGGACTTTATGGATAGAAAACTTGCAAAGCACTCTGATCTTTTTGTCCAGTACGCAATTGCAGCCACTGATCAGGCACTTAAGGATTCCGGGTTTACCATAACCGATAAAAATTCGGCAAGGGTCGGAGTAATTACAGGATGCGGACTTGGCGGACTGCCGACAATCGAGAAATACCATAGTGTATTTTTAGATCGCGGACCCAAAAAAATAACGCCCTTTTTTATACCCATGGTCATCCCGAATATGAATGCGGGTCTGGTCTCCATTCACATCCGGGCCAGAGGACCGAACCTGACGCTGACAACTGCATGTGCCGCAGGTTCGCATGCAGTTGGTGAAGCCTTTCGATCAGTCAGGCGGGGCGATTGTGATGCTGTAGTCACCGGCGGTAGCGAATCGGTAATCTGCCCACTGGCGGTCGGAGGATTCGGTGCAATGAAGGCCCTGTCTACTCGGAATGATGAACCGGAAAAGGCATCTCGACCTTTTGACAAGGACCGGGACGGTTTTATTATAGCTGAAGGGGCGGGCATGCTCATTCTGGAAGAACTCAAACACGCCCTGAATCGCGGCGCAAAAATCTATGCTGAAATGGTCGGTTACGGCCTGTCCAGTGACGGCTACCACATTACTTCGCCTCCGGAAGATGGAGAGGGAGCAGCTCGCTGCATGCAGTCGGCCCTTGATTATGCCGGAATAGCGCCTGATAATGTTGATTATATCAACGCACATGGAACATCAACTCAGGCAAACGACATATGTGAGACCCGTGCTATAAAGACCGTGTTTGGTGATCACGCGTATAAACTGAACGTCAGTTCCACAAAATCAATGACAGGCCATATGCTGGGCGGCGCAGGCGGCATTGAGACTGTGTTTACCGCCTTGGCCATTCATACGGAGACCATACCCCCCACTGCTAATTTGGAAAATCCTGATCCTGAATGTGATCTTGATTATGTGCCTAATGTGGCCAAAAAGGCGAAAATCAGGACGGCCATGTCCAACACCTTCGGCTTTGGCGGCACTAACGCCTCCCTTGTGCTGAAACGGTATGACGGATGAACGGATAAACTTCGAACATCGAACGTCCAACATTGAATTTTGAATTTTTTTATTCGATGTTGGACGTTGGACATTCAATGTTGGATGTTCTTTTTTTGGGGTTGGTTTTAACTTCGGCCATTATAACGGTGGGCATAGCCCACCCTACAAGAGAACTAAGAATAACATGGTGGAAATATGTATTTTTTGTAGGGTGGGCTGTGCCCACCTTTGCCCAATGAAAGACTTGTGGCCGAAATTAAAACCAACCCCCTTTTTTTTTGCTGGTCCATAAGAGGAATAAAGTTGAAAATTGCTGTCGGTTGTGATCATGGAGGATTTGACCTTAAACGTCTAATCGTCCCGCTGCTTAAAGAATCAGGCCATGAAATTAATGACCAGGGATGCAATTCCAATGAATCAGTTGATTACCCGGATTTTGCCAGGCTGGTTTGCATACTTGTGGAAAAAGGCGCCTGTGATTGCGGCATACTGATCTGCGGCACCGGAATCGGAATGTCAATGGCAGCCAACCGATCTTCCGCCATACGGGCCGCCCTGTGCCATGAATCGTTTACCGCCAAAATGAGTAGAGAGCATAATGATGCTAATGTCCTTTGCCTTGGGGCACGCGTCATCGGTCCGGGTCTTGCGATTGAAATTGTTCGAACGTGGCTTGCGGCCGAATTTGTCGGCGGCCGCCATCTGAAGCGAATCAGCATGTTTTAACTACTACTCTATAGTAGAGAGAGGTTGCAACGTGACTTACCTGAAACAAGTTGACCCTGAAATCTTTGATTGCATTAAAAATGAACTCTACCGGCAAACCTTTCAGTTGGAAATGATTGCATCGGAGAATTATGTGAGTGAATCGGTCCTTACGGCCCAGGGATCCATCTTTACAAATAAGTATGCTGAAGGATACCCGAACAAACGCTATTACGGCGGATGCGAACATGCGGATGAAGTCGAATCTCTGGCCATTGAGCGGGCAAAAAAAATATTTAACGCGGAATATGCCAATGTCCAGGCCCATTCCGGCAGCCAAGCGAACATGGCGGTCTATTTTGCCTATCTTAATCCCTTTGATAAAGTGCTCGGCATGGATCTCGCGCACGGCGGTCATCTCAGCCACGGGAGTCCGGTCAACTTTTCCGGGCAGTTGTACAACTTTGTCTCATACGGAGTGGATAAAGACACCGAACAGATCAACATGGCCGAAGTGGAGCGCATCGCACTTGAACACAGGCCCAAAATGATCGTGGCCGGCGCAAGCGCATATCCAAGGATTCTTGACTTTAAGGAGTTCAAGAAAATTGCCGACAAGGTAGGCGCCCTCTTCATGATGGACATGGCCCACATTGCCGGATTGATCGTAGCCGGAGTTCATCCTTCGCCTGTACCGTACGCTGATTTCATCACAAGCACAACTCACAAGACCCTGCGCGGTCCCAGGGGCGGGCTGATTTTAGCAAAAGAAAAATTTGGGAAAAGCCTGAACAGCAAAATATTTCCCGGCATCCAGGGCGGCCCGCTGATACATACGATCGCTGCAAAGGCAGTAGCATTTAAAGAAGCAATGAGCGATCAATTCACACGTTATCAGAAACAGGTTGTGAAAAACGCAAAAATCCTGGGAAACACGCTTATAGGGCTGGGATTCAGACTGGTATCAGGCGGCACGGACAACCATCTCATGCTCGTGGATCTTACGGAAAAATCAATCACAGGCAAAGATGCCGAATCAATTTTGGAACAGGCCGGAATAACAGTAAATAAAAATGCAATCCCATTCGATCAGGCCAGTAAATTTATCACCTCCGGCATACGGATCGGAACACCTGCCATCACAAGCCGTGGCCTAAAAGAACCTGAGATGGAAAAAATTGCAGAATGGATCGACCAGACCATCAAATACAAGGACAACAAGTCAGAACTCGACAATGTCCGAAAAAAAATCAGAGCCCTGTGTGAAGAATTTCCCCTGCCGAAAAATTATGTTAACACCTGAACCCTTGAACCTCTGAACCCTGAACCATGCACAGTAATTCACGCCCCTCCTGGGACGAATATTTCATGAACATCACAGAACTGGCAGCCCAGCGGTCAACCTGCCTGCGCAGGAAGGTCGGCGCCATCCTGGTCCGTGATAAAAGAATCATTGCAACCGGATATAACGGCGCCCCTTCGGCTATCAAACATTGCCTTGAAACAGGATGTCTGCGTGAAAAAATGGGTATTCCTTCCGGAGAACGCCATGAACTGTGCCGGGGACTCCACGCAGAGCAAAATGTGATAATTCAGGCCGCCCTATACGGGGTAAGTACTGAAGGAGCCATACTGTACTGCACCAACATGCCTTGCCTGATATGCAGCAAAATGTTGATTAACGCACGGATAGCCGAGGTCTACTACAAAGAAGGGTATGCTGATGATCTCTCTGTTTCCATGATGAACGAGGCGGGAATACCTCTCAAGCGAATTGTTTAGGATCGTAATCGTTCACAGGCACCCCACCTGCACGCAATCAGTCCGGCTCACATAGGTTTACTATGGTTCGCCGGCCTGCTGGAGTTTATGCCCTTTAGGGTGTACATCTGGGGCACCTGTGAACGATTACATACGGAGGAGGCTGCTTAAAAGGAGACCCTCTCTGAACGGTTAGTTAGGATCTGTCCCCCCTTTACCACTTTTCCACACAAAAAACACGAATTGCGGGTGCTCTTATGAAATGTCCTTACTGCGGTCATTTGGTGAATAAAGTCGTTGATTCCCGCCTGAACAAGGAACAGACCATCACACGCCGCCGCAGATTATGTGAGTCGTGCGGAAGACGTTTCACGACATATGAAAGGCTTGAAGTGACCATGCCGATGCTGATCAAAAAGGACGGTCGGCGCGAGGCTTGGAACCGTGACAAGGTAGTGGAGGGACTAAAAAAAGCGTGTGAAAAACGCCCGGTCAGCGTTGCCAGGATTGAAGAATTTGTAGACTCACTTGAAAGAGAGTTGCAGGACATGGGTGAACGGGAGGTTGCCACCAAGATTGTGGGCAAACGGGTAATGGAAGGGCTCCAGAAAATAGATGAAGTCGCCTACGTGAGATTTGCCTCGGTCTACCGTCAGTTCCGTGACATAAATGAATTCATGGATGAGTTGAAAATTATGCTGGGCAGCCGAGATGAATAGCATGTCAACCCGGGAAGTTAAATTCATGAAACTGGCTCTCAAAGAGGCCGCAAAAGGGGTCGGCAGGACTTCACCAAATCCGGCGGTCGGAGCTGTTATTGTCAAAAACGGCCATATCGTGGGCAAAGGTTATCACAAGCGTGCCGGAACACCGCACGCGGAAATCCATGCCTTGAATGCAGCCGGGGACCAGGCAAAAAAAGCCACGCTTTATGTGACCCTTGAGCCATGTAATCACACAGGCCGGACTCCTCCATGCACTAACGCCATCTTGAAAAGCGGTATCCGAAGAGTGGTCGTCGGCATGAATGATCCGAATCCGGGAGTTGCCGGAGGAGGCTGCGAATTTCTCTCAGCCCACGGGCTTGAGGTGACAATCGGAGTTCTTAAGGATGCATGCGAAAAGATAAATCGTCCCTTTATTAAACACATCACCGCCGGGCTCCCCTGGGTGATCATCAAGGCCGGGATCAGTCTGGACGGCAGGATTGCAGCCCCTTCCGGCGACAGCGGGTGGATTACAAACGAACTGTCACGGCTGGAAGTCCACCGAATCCGGAACAAAACCGATGCTATCATGATAGGTATCGGAACAGCGCTTTCCGATAATCCTTCCCTGACCACCCGGCTGCCGGTCAAAAAAGGCCGCGATCCATTGAGGGTCATCTTAGACACCCATCTACGTCTGCATCCTGACGCCGAAATGCTTCAACAGTCTTCCAATGCCGAAACCTGGGTCTTTTGCGGTCCTGATCCTTCCGAACCAAAGGCGCTCACTCTTAAAGCCGCCGGAGCCCGGATTAAAAAAGTCGGTCTGACACCGGAAGGACATGTTGATATAAAAGACGTGCTCACCGAACTCGGCCGTTCCGGAATCACCAGTGTGCTCGTTGAGGGCGGAAGCAGAATCCACGGGGCCCTATTACGGTCCGGCCTGGCTGACCAGGCATTCCTTTTTGTGGCTCCTCTATTTATCGGGTGTAACGGAGTGCCGCTGGTTGACGAACTCGGGACAAAAACCATAAAAACTGCTCAACGCATAAGGATGACCCGATCCAGGAGATTCGGAGAAGATGTTCTGATAGAAGGCCTGTTTGACATTGCGCACTCAAATGCTTAATATCCCTTACCATGTTCACAGGAATCATACAGGGAAAAGGCAGGATAGTTTCCAGGCGGTCGTCAGGCGGCGGGATGGTGTTTGTAATCAAGGCGGATTTCGACATCAACGATCCTGAAGAAGGCGAAAGCATTGCCGTGAACGGAATCTGTCTTACGGCAAAAGACATTTCCGGTCGTAGATTCACGGTTGATGTCTCTCCTGAAAGCCTGTCCAGAACCAATCTCGGCAACATCTCCGCCGGCAGCGCCGTAAATCTCGAAAGGGCGCTCAGACTCAGTGACCGGCTGGGCGGCCATCTGGTCAGCGGACACATTGATGCAACCGCATCTATTATTGAACGGAAACCCTTGGGGGATTTCACACTCTTCTCATTTTTGATTCCAAAAGAGTTGTCTAAGTACATCATTGAAAAAGGATCCATCAGCGTGAACGGAATCAGCCTTACTGTGAACAGTTGCGATGACCGTTCGTTTTCAACGGCCATCATCCCGCACACGCTCAAAATGACTACATTGGACGAACTGAGACGGGGTGATACTGTAAATATTGAAGTCGATCTTATTGGGAAATACGTGGAAAAACTCCTTTCCTCCAAATCAGCCGATGATAACGGGAAGGAATCACGAATAAACCCCGCCTTTTTAGCGGAACACGGCTTCCTGAAATAAGGGTCTGGAAAGAAATAACTTGGGTAATTCCGATCCGAAATGTGTTGCAGATTTAGTCGGTTTGATATTCACGAAACCGCAAGCGTAGCAGGGCTACGGTGAGGATTTCGGGGATGTCAAACCGGCTAAAGGTGTGATACAGTTCGGAAACGGAAAATCCAAGTTATTTCTTTCCAGACCCTAAGGGTAAATAATATGGCAATGGTGACAAAAAATGCCGGCAAATAAAATTAAAGACGTAATCGAAGATATACGGTCAGGGAAAATGATCATCCTGGTTGATGATGAAGACCGGGAGAACGAAGGAGATCTATGCATGGCTGCGCAGATGGTGACCCCGGAATCTATTAACTTTATGGCAAAATATGGCCGGGGGCTGATCTGCCTCACCCTTACACCGGAATTGATTGATAAACTGCAGCTCCCCATGATGGTCCGGGACAACAAATCGCCCTTCCAGACCGCATTCACCGTCAGCATTGAGGCCCGGAACGGGGTTACAACCGGAATCTCCGCCGCGGATCGTGCCAGGACCATCCAGGTGGCTGTAGCGCCTGACGTTGCACCCAAAGACATAGTGAGCCCGGGCCACATCTTTCCATTGCGGGCAAGGCGGGGCGGGGTCCTGGTCCGGACCGGACAAACCGAGGGGTCGGTGGATCTCTCCAGATTGGCCGGCTTACGTCCTGCAGGCGTAATCTGTGAGATCATGAAAGAAGATGGAACCATGGCCCGCATGCCCGACCTCGAGGTATTTGCTGAAAAACATAATCTGAAAATCGCCACAATCGCCGACCTTGTGGCCTACCGCACAAAAAAGGAACTTTTGGTTCATAGGGCGGCCGAGACCAATCTGCCCACACGCTATGGGGGCCGATTCAAAGCCATTGTCTATACAAATGATGTTGACGATAACGAGCACCTGGCCCTTATCAAAGGCGAGATCAAACCTGACAAGGAAATTATGGTAAGAGTCCACTCGGAATGTCTCACCGGTGACGTATTCGGCTCACTTCGCTGCGACTGCGGAAGCCAGCTTCATGCGGCCATGCGGATGGTGGAACAGGAAGGATGCGGGGTCATCCTGTATATGCACCAGGAAGGCAGGGGAATCGGACTGGTCAACAAACTGAAAGCTTACGCTCTTCAGGACAACGGACTTGACACTGTAGAGGCAAATATTGAACTCGGATTCAAACCCGACCTGCGCGACTATGGTATCGGCGCACAAATTCTCCGCGATCTCGGCATCAAAAAGATGAAACTCATCACAAACAATCCGAAAAAAATAGTCGGACTTGAGGGATACGGTCTTGAAGTCACAAGCCGCGTGCCGATCGAGATGGAACCGGTTCCGGAAAACCTGGAGTACCTCCAATGCAAAAAAGACAAACTGGGACATATGCTGGATCTAATCCCGGGCAATAAGATGGAAAAAAAGCATAATCCGCGATGAACTGAAAATCACAACAGGGAGATTTAAATGGCGAAATTTTTTGAAGGGACCTTGCAGGCCGATGGGAAAAAATTTGGAATCGTGCTTGCCCGGTTTAACGCATTTATTGCGGAACGGCTTCTGGACGGAGCGCTCGACACATTAATCCGGTCAGGAACCAAAGACGATGACGTTGAAGTGGCTCGCGTCCCCGGGGCCTATGAAATCCCGCTGGTCGCCCTGAAAATGGCCAAAAGCGGCCGTTATGATGCAATAATCTGCCTTGGAGCCGTCATCAGGGGTGCAACGCCTCATTTTGATTTTGTCGCAAATGAGGCATCCAAGGGGATCGCGCAGGCCGCGATGGAAACCGGAGTACCGATCCTTTTCGGTGTGCTCACCACAGACACGATCGAGCAGGCCATTGAACGAGCCGGATCCAAGGCCGGGAACAAAGGGTCCGAATGTGCATCAGCCGCTGTTGAGATGGTCAATCTCCTGGAGCAGTTATAACGTTTCTTATGGGTACCAGACGAAAGGCAAGAGAACTTGCGCTTCAGACGCTTTATCAGTATGAAGTAAAAAAAAATAATCCGGATGATAATGGTTTTTCACTTGTGTGTGAACACTTTGAGGCCGGGGAAAAAGCCGTTCCATATGCCGGGGAACTGGTATCAGGTATTAGGGAAAAATTTACCGAAATTGACTCCACAATCCAGTCCCATGCCGCAAACTGGAGAATTTCCAGAATGTCGCTTATTGACCGTAATATCTTGCGAATAGCCACATACGAACTCTGTTTTTCCGAGAACGTTCCCGCAAGCGTTGCCATCAATGAGGCGATTGAAATCGCAAAACGATACGGTACTGAAGAATCCGGGGCATTTGTCAACGGAATACTCGATGCACTGCGAAAATCGATGACAGGTGAACAGGTAAAATAATGCCCAAGGGACTAGAGCAGCACAAGATGCCCCAGCTCTGGCAGGAAGCCCTGTCTGTGTGTGGTATTTTTCTTGCTGCATTCCTCCTGTTATGTCTCTCAAGCTTCTCACCCTACGATCCCTCCGCAACTACTACATGTTCAGCTAACTGGGGCGGTCAAATCGGCGGCTTCATCGCCGGAATTCTGATGGATTTCCTGGGGATAAGCTCATTCTGGCTGATTTTTATCATCATTTGCCTTTCAATCCAATCCTTTTTCTCCACAGGCATTCTCAAAAAAATACCATTTATTTGCCTGGGCTGCACAGGAATCCTTATTTCGAGCTGCTGCCTGTTAATGTCACCGGGAAGAGAGGCCTTTGATATTTTTGGGAGAATCTATCCCGCCGGAGGCTGGCTGGGAGAAAATCTCTTCGGATTGTGCCGGAAATATTTCGGCGCGCCTGGATCCATTCTCCTCTTTGTTTCCCTTTTCATCATTTCCCTCATGACCACTGTCAGGTTTTCACCTTATTTTTTTGGAAAAAAACTCGTCCGGATCTTTGATTGGAGCAAGAACAAACTCCGCCGGGACAAAAAAAACAGTGGCAACAGCCTTAAAAAAATGGCTGAAAAAATTAAAGGCAAGGCGGAACGTCCAATAATCTCGTCAGACTACGAATCAACAGCGATTCCAAGTCTCAATGAACCGATTGTAATATCATCTCCCGACGAAAAAAATAAGGCTGAGTTCCAGCCCCTTCCGGTCTCTACTAAAGGAAAATACAGACTGCCCGGCATAGACCTTTTAAACCGGGCTGAAAAGAGAAAGTTCCAGATTGAAAAGGAGCATTACTTTAAGGTCAGCAAGCAACTGGAAGCAAAGTTGTCTGATTTCGGCGTTGGTGGAAAAGTAGAGGGTATCTCACCCGGGCCGGTAATCACAACCTACGAATTTTCACCCGCACCAGGCGTCAAAATCAGCAAAATCGTCTCCCTGGCCAATGACCTGGCCCTGGGATTAAAAACTGAAAGTGTCCGCATTGTGGGTACGATCCCCGGCAAAGCAGCCCTTGGCCTTGAAGTTCCAAATCCGAAAAGACTCATCGTCAACACAAGAGACATTATGGGTCATGAGAGTTTTATAAAGTCTGTCTCCAGACTCACTCTCGGACTGGGTATGGACGTTGTCGGAAATCCGGTAATCGCTGATCTGACTAAGATGCCCCACCTGCTCATTGCCGGCGCCACAGGATCCGGTAAGAGTGTTGCCGTAAACACGATCATCTGCAGCATACTATATAAGGCCTCGCCGGATGAGGTCCGGCTTCTGATGATAGATCCTAAGCGCATTGAACTCTCCTCTTATGAGGCGATCCCGCATCTCCTGCATCCTGTGGTAGTGGATCCGAAAATGGCAAACCGCGCCCTTCAGTGGGCGGTCAGGGAGATGGAGAGGCGTTACAAACTCATGGAGGAGGCACGGGTAAAAAACATTTCCGGTTATAACGCCGTATCAGAGGAAAAAATACCGCTTATCGTAATAATCATTGATGAACTTGCAGATCTTATGATGGTCTCTTCAAAGGAAGTTGAAGACTCCCTTGCCCGGCTGGCCCAGATGGCCAGAGCCGCTGGAATGCATCTGATAGTGGCCACACAGAGGCCGTCGGTAGATGTGCTGACCGGTCTGATCAAGGCCAATTTTCCCACAAGAATCTCCTTTAAGGTCGCCTCCAAAATTGATTCCAAGACCATTCTGGACGGCTCCGGCGCAGAGCAGTTACTGGGCTCCGGAGACATGCTGTTCCTGGCCCCCGGCACGGCCAGACTCCAGAGAATCCATGGCGCCTACATTGTGGAAGAGGAAATTTTAAGGATCGTGGATTTCCTGAAAAAACAGGGCGACGTGACATACGACGAATCCGTGATGCAGATTGCGGCTGAACCGGAGGAAGAAGGCGGACCGGGCGGGACCGAGGATTACGATGAAAAATATGACGAAGCTGTATCCCTGGTCTGCGAGACGGGCCACGCATCGATCTCCCTGGTGCAGCGACGCCTGCGAGTGGGATATAATCGAGCGGCGCGAATGATTGAGATCATGGAAAAAGAAGGAATAGTCGGCCCTTCCGACGGTTCCAAACCACGAGAAGTTCTTGTTAGAAAAAACTACTGAAAAAATTCGATCAAATAAACCTTTGAACCCGGAACCGGGAACCTATGAAACACAAAAAACAGCGCTTTGCCGTTTTTGCTGCGAATCCTTCAGATCAGGCTTGTTTTTGCCGATATAGTATTTAAAGGAGGAAGTCCCATGATGCTTCTTGAAAAGCCTGTTGATTTGAGCAAGGTTCATACAATTGTTTATCACTTGCCGGACGGCGAGGCTTTTGTCGTTCACATAGAACATATCGATTATTTATTTGAACTCGGGTTTGGGAAAGTCTGCGACACATCTGAGATTGACGGAGTGATCCATTTTTTCCCACGCGGGAATGCGTAAAAAAAACAGCATAGTAAAATATGCTGTTTTTTTTGCTCTCATTTCACCATCTACCGTTTTTATTTCCCTGTTTTTTTGCCTGCCTGCCGTTATTTCTTCTAAAACAATTTGACATCACTAAAAAAAATGTGCCAGAATAAAATATTGTGACCTTTGCAATCAAGAATTGCTTGTTAAAGATAATGTTGTTCAAAAAGAGAGTTATTCGTCTGCTTTACCATTGATTTAAATGCAGAGGAATCTATTGGTGCCCGGTGGGAGTTAAAAAAATC
>JAYEJK010000442.1:13916-24549 GCA_034660535.1 Thermodesulfobacteriota bacterium
TCACAATTCACAATTCATAATTCATAATTATAAAGGGTGTCATGAAAACCGAAACCTTACAAAGAGAAAGAAGGGAATTCAAGCGTTTTAAAATCAAAGAAAACGTATTTGCTGCTGATGCCGATAGAATGGGTCAGATAATTGATCTGAGCATGGGAGGACTCTCTTTCCGTTACCCTGAATTGCAAAAACAACCTGTTGAATCTCAAGAACTGGACATCTTTGTGAAAGACAATAGTTTTTCCCTTCAAAATCTTCCGATCACGATTGTAAGCGATCACAAAGTAGTAGATGATATTAATTATCCCACGCCTTTACTGAAACGACGCGGCATCAAGTTTCAAGAATTGACCTCGGAACAAAAATTCCAATTAGAGTACTTAATCTGGACACACCACAAATAGCCGGGGTAAACCTTCATCAGCCGGGAACCGTCCCGGCTCCCGCACCGATCGCATCCTTAGGGCCTGGAAAAAAATAACTCGGCTTTTCCGTTTCCGAACCGTATCACATCTTTAGTCGGTTTGACATCCCCGAAATCCTCGCCGTAGCCCCGCTACGCTTGCGGTTTAGTGAATATCAAACCGACTAAATCTGCAACACATTTCGAATCGGAATTACCCAGGTTATTTCTTTCCAGACCCTTATCGCGAACCACCTGCTACTTTCGTCACATCTTCCTGTCTTCATATTTGTAACCGTTCAGAGGTGCGCCATATTTTGCAGACTCCTTAAGAATGTAATCGTTCACAGGCGCTCCATATGGGGCAATCAGTTCGGCTCACTATATAAGTAATATGTGAGCCGGGCTGATCGCACCCCAAGGGCACTTCCGTTGGGCGCATTCAGATGGAGCGCCTGAGAACGATTACTCATATTTTATATTGCTTTGCCTGTGAACCGTATTATTCTGTTACAGAATTTACTAGGAGGCTGTGCGAGAATGCCCTTTTTCCCCAACTCTTTGTTATTTCCAAAAAATAATGCTCGAAATATCACACATATGACTGCGCTTATTTTTTGAAAAATGCCTTGATT
The DNA here is from genome assembly GCA_034660535.1 of Thermodesulfobacteriota bacterium. Taxonomy (GTDB): domain Bacteria; phylum Desulfobacterota; class Desulfobulbia; order Desulfobulbales; family DAOVYS01; genus DAOVYS01. Next base: position 14,955 of record JAYEJK010000442.1, read on the forward strand.
TGAGAAAAAATTGCTATTCTCAGACAGCCTCCTAGGCATAGAGTGTATTCACTGATCAAACCAAAAATGGATGGAGGTACAATAATGCTGGATCTGGATCTGATTAAAAAAACGATGATGATAGGCGCAGGGCTTGCAGCGGTAAGCAAGGACAAAATCGAAACACTTGCCAAAATGCTGGCTGAGAAAGGAAACGTCTCGGAAAAGGAAGGAAAAAAGCTGGTTGATGATTTGTTAAAAAGGGCTGAGACTGCAAAAAATGACCTGAATGAAAAGGTAGAAAAGATGGTCAAAGACGCTGTTCTGAAAATGGATATAGCCACCAAAGAGGATATTGCTTCTCTCACACAGCAGATAAAGGAACTGGAGAAGAGACTCATGGAAAAGGAATCATAAGGCCGGATATAACGTTATTCAAAACTTTTCACAAAAGCATCGAATGTTAAGTATTAAAAAAATCGGCATCATACGACGCGGCTACCGCCACCTTAATCGTTACCGCCGGATCCTTGCGGTATTGATAAAATACGGCTTTGGTGAACTGGTTAACACTCTCAAGATCGAGCAGTACTTCGAAATCGGCCTGCAGATCCTGTCGCGCAAGCCGCGTAATCGAGTGGAGCAGTTCAGCCGGGAAGAAAGGGTCCGTATGGCGCTGGAAGAACTAGGTCCGACATTTGTAAAACTCGGCCAGATATTATCCACTCGGCCTGATCTCATCCCTTCAGGCTTTATTCAGGAATTCTCAAAGCTCCAGGATCAGGTGCCTCCGTTCGCCTTTGATGATGTCAGGCAAATAATCGAAAAAGAACTAGGAAACAATATCGAAGAACTGTTTCAGGAGTTTGAGGAAACGCCGATCGCCGCGGCCTCTATCGGACAGGTTCACAAAGCCCGACTGAATGATGGTGAAGATGTCGTGGTCAAGGTCCAGCGCCCCGATATCCGGCGGATCATCGAGGTAGACCTGGAAATCATGCTGCATCTTGCCTTTCTTATGGAGCGCCATGTTGAAGAACTGAGCTTTCACAAACCAACAAAAATAGTGAATGAATTCGCTATGCTGATTGATAAGGAAATTGACTATACTGTCGAGGCTTCACACATGGAGCGTTTTGCCCGGCAATTCCAGGGTGATATGGAAATCTATGTTCCAAAGGTGTTCCGTGAAACAAGCTCGGAACGTGTCATCACCATGGAGTATATCGAAGGGATCAATGCCTCTGAAATCGACCGCATTGATGATGAAGGTCTGGACCGAAAGATAATCACCCAAAGAAGCGCAGACCTGCTCTTAAAACAGATATTCGAGTCCGGTTTTTTTCATGCCGACCCTCATCCCGGCAATATTTTCATTCTTCCGGAAAACGTGATCTGTTTTCTGGATTATGGAATGATGGGCAGGATAGACCGGAAGACCCAGGAAGATTTTTCCGAGCTTCTGTATGGTCTTGCGAATAGAGACGAATCCGGAATCGTTCAAGTGATTATGAGAATCACGGAATTTGAGGATGAACCAAACCTGCGTGTTCTGGAAAGAGAGATTTCCGACCTGATTGGGGAACATCTGTACAAACCTTTAAAGGACCTGAAAGTAGGTAAACTCATCCAGCAACTGATGGAACTTCTGTTCCGTAATCGTCTTCATCTTCCGCCGGACCTGTTTCTCATGATGAAGGCCCTGACCACCGTGGAAGGCGTCCTCCTTTCACTCTATCCGGATTTCGATCTGATAGAGAGAGTAAAGCCGTTCATCAAACAAATCAAGAGAGCCCGTATGCATCCCAGGCGGATTGCCGATGACATTTTTCAATCCGGCATCGAGCTTGCCCGCTTGTTACAGGCACTCCCCAAAGAGACACATGACATACTGATGAGGCTCAAAAAGGGAAAGCTCGGCGGCGAAATTGAACACCGGGGCCTGGAGCCTTTGCGGGCAACACTTGATCAACTCAGTAACCGAATAGCCCTTTCCATTGTTATAGCCTCCCTGATAGTCGGATCAGCCTTGATTGTTCTTTCCAAAATACCGCCGCTGGTATTCGGCATTCCGGTTATCGGCATTATCGGGTTTGCCGCGGCGGCATTCATGGGATTTGGGCTCGCGTTGGCGATCTTCCGAAAAGGAATGCTGTAATAACTTTAAGGGCAAAAAATGATTCTACCGAAAAGAGGGGAAGAAATTCCCTGTGAAAAGATCAAGGAAATCTGCAAATACTATGGGCTTACTGACTTGTGGGAAAAAATCGATAATGATTACCCGATCAAACCGTTTAAAAGCGACGGATGCTCCATATGGTTCGACAAGTGGGGCGAAATTGATCTGTATGAAGCCTGTTTCAAGCACGATCTCAAGTATTGGTGCGGATATCCCGACGAAGAGGCGGAACGTCTGATCGCTGACGCGGAACTGATGATCGATGTTGCCCGGGCAGGAGCGCCCAAGATGGCGAAGATAATGTTTGCAGGAGTCCGGGCCGGTGGTCATGAGGCGTTGCACAGATCGTTCAGTTGGGGGTTTGGCCGCATCCGGGACTAAAATAATCTTTATTTTTGTTCTAAAAACCTCTGTCCTGATGTCAGGTGGTTTGTACGACTATCAATGGATTTCATGGAAAAATCAATAATATGACTGACCTGAAAACCAACATCCTGACAAGAGATGGATTTGATGTCCCGGAAGGAAATAAACCGGAGGACCCTCTAAGCAATCTTGACAAGACAACCAGGAAAGAAGCGCTTGCCCATGCGAAGCTTATATACTCTTCGGTAACATACAGCGATGATAAAACAACCGCTACTATGGATTTCCCCGATTTGAGCGGGATAGATAATGAAATTCTCGCCTACGCGCTCTTCAAGGTCCTTTCCTCCAACTTTTCAATAAATATCCCTGGCACGAATATGACGGAGATAAACGCGGGAACCTCGGTGAGCTTTACGGCCGTCCCGTGTCCAAATACTGAACCTCCTTTCAGATCCGTGACCATTATGCTTGACCCGGACCAGAGGACATTAAAAATCTCGGGGGCGCCCCATGTTGACGGAACGGATGAATACTCTGAACTTGCCTTTGAATGGAAAAGACAATCAGGAAAGATAGCTGAGAGCGGAAACATAGATCTGAAAAAAATCAACATGTATCCAGGCGCCAAAAAAAAGGCCCTGCTTGCAACAATTCACTTAAGAACAGAAGGTTCCTCCGGAGTTGACTGCATCGGACGCAGGATCAAGCCGAAACTCGGACGTCAATTGAAACCCAGGTGGAATAAAAATAGTGTGACCAAAGTAGAAATCCCGGGCGACGACTCCAAATACATGTTGTACGCAACAACCTCAGGTATTATTGAATTCCAGCTTGAGCGTAGAGAAAATCCCGGAACACTGAAAGAACTGGCTATCTCCGATACGGTCACAATAAAAGGCGACGTGAATTACGGGGTAGGGGACCTGGGAGATCTGAACGATTCAGAAGCGGAATGCCTGTCCAATATCGTTATCCAGGGGAATGTCAAGGGGGTCTTTACGCTTCAGTCAAACGGCTTCATCCACGTAAACGGATCAATCGAGGGACAGTCGGTTGTGGCCGACGCAGTGGAGACGGATCTGATCACCGGCGGCTGCTTTGTAAAGGCAAAACAGGAGATCATTGCCTCAAGCGTTGTAAACGCGGAGGCGGAAGCTGCCTATATCCATGTGAAAAAAAATTCCAATGGATCAAAATTTATTGCTCACGACCTGATCAAATTCGACAGCAACTCAACGTGCCTCGGACTGAATATCAAAACAAAAAAAGCGGAACTGCATCAAAGTACACTGTCCGGCGTCAACAAATTTGTTCTTGGCGAGGAACTATTCGAAGAATCTGCGAATCTGAAACAGACCATCGATGAACTTAAAATCAAAATTGAATCAGCCAGCCCGGCCCTGAAAGAAATTGCGACCTCCATACTCACTCACCTGGCACAGTTTGATGATATCTGCAGGAAAAATCCTACAAAGACGGCTCCGCAGTTCAAGAAGGTATTAGCGGAGCTTAAAAGCATACTCATCCCCGCCTTTCAGAAATTCGGCTCTGTTATCGGCCAGGATGCCATACCACTCAGTTACAGGCTTCAATCACTGTTCGGTGCTCAAAAATTCAGCGAGGGTGTGCTGAAAAAAGTGGATATGATGATTGCAAGAATAGAAAAATACAGCAAGATTCAGCAAGGGATTGTCGGAATCGGAAAGGTAATCAAGCATAACAGGGAAAAGCTCAAAGAGGTGGAAAACGGTATCCGTAACGATCTATGCGTAGAACTGATCAACGCCAGAATGCTGGGTGCAAATTCCGAAATATATGTCAAGTGCGCAAAGGTTGAAAAACGAATCACAAAAGATGAGATGCGGGACGGAACCTTTAAAATAAAATACATAGCGCCCGCTGATGGAGAAAATCTTGAAGATGGAGAGCTGAAACGGATCTAGGTTGTGGGTTTCGGAACCTTTTACTCCATATTTTCCCAGTAAAGCAGTTCCATGAGTTCCTCCCTGCTGAGACGCTTGGTTATTGAGGCATCATCTGCGCGCACCAAATGTTCGGCCAAATCCCGCTTCTTTTCTATCATTCGGTGAATCTTTTCCTCCAAAGTGCCGACAGTCACTAATTTAAAAACCTGCACTACATTCTTCTGGCCCATCCGGTGCACCCTGGCCGTTGCCTGATCTTCCCTGGCCGCATTCCACCACCTGTCGTAATGGATCACTGCCTGGGCGGCCGTAAGATCAACGCCTATGCCGCCTGCCAGAAGGCTTGCACTGAATACCTTACACGAATCATCCGTATTGAACCGTCTAATCATTTTTTCTCGCTGCTTCAGAGACATGTTGCCCCGCAGACCACAGAACGGTATGCCTGCTTCGCCTAAGTACGTCTCAATAATATCCAGCATCCGCGTATAGTGGCTGAAAACCACTACTTTTATGGAACTGGCAAGGCACTCATCCAATAAATCAACAAAAAGATCCCATTTCCCACTCGAATATTTCTTATAGTAGGAATCATCCAGAAGAGCCGGATGGTCACAGATCTGCTTCAAATAATTGATAACAGCAAGAATTTCCATATACGGAAGTCTCTGCTGTTCCTCTTTATCGACAAGCCGTTCAACAATGGGACGCCCCATGTTGGCTATCATCTGGCGGTATAAACGAACCTGATCCTCGCTTAATTCACAGGTGCGCACGTCTTCGATTATATCAGGGAGTTCGGTCAGCACCTGAATCCTGGTACGACGAAGTAAAAAAGGTTTAATCAGCCTGGCGAGAGTATCCCTCTTCCGGTTGTCCTCATCCTCTTCAATGGGAACGGCATAGTATTTTTTGAAAGAGGCGTCCTTTCCCAGAAAACCGGGCAGACACACGTCAAATATCGCTTTCAAATCATAGACCGAGTTTTCAAGCGGGGTGCCGGTCAGACCTAACACAAACCGGCCATTCAGGCGGGAGGCTGCATCATGCACTCCGGTCTTCTTGTTTTTAACGTGTTGTACTTCGTCAAAAATTATGACCTCGAATTCAATCGCGGAAAGTGATTCTACATCACGCCGGACGATTCCATAGGTAGTAATAAAGAGTATGCGGCTGTCCGTCGTTATCCCGATTTCACGGTTACTGCCGTGATAGACGTAATAGTCGAAAACGGGAAAAAATTGTCTGATTTTCTCTACCCAGTGGGAGACAACAGTTGCCGGGCACACAATCAGGAAGGGATTATTCCCTTTGTAATTGTTCAAAATAGTCCAGAGAAGACCAAGGGCCTGATGCGTTTTCCCGAGGCCCATGTCGTCAGCAAGTATGCCTCCCAGTTGATTCCGGTACAGGTTGAAAAGCCATGCCAGGCCATTGCGCTGATACTCGCGCAGATGCTCGGGAACGGACGGAAGATCATTATGATCCTGCCACTCTTCCACTTCCAGCAATTTCTGAAGGGCTGTTCTTTCGCTCTTTGATCGAGTCTTAACGTGCAGGTCCGGAATCAGGGCGGAAAGGGTTAACAACTCCCGCCGGGAAAGGCGAATCCCGTGACAGCGACCGTCTGAATCGTACCATACACGTTCCGCTCCTAAGTTGTGGAACCATTCAAGCGGAGAATCAGTGAGTTTCAGCCACTTCTTTTTTCCGGGAAGGTATTCCAGTCCATCGTTCCTTGCCTCCATGAGCTGTTCAAGAAAAATCGTCCTGTTCCCCACTCCGTATCTGCCGGACAAATAACACCAGTTCTCGTCCACCTGGAATGAATTAAGCTCAATACGGTCAGGAGCATCCTGTATGGCAAATTTGAAAAGCTCCGGGGCAATTTCATTCCCTTCTGCATGTAACGCTCTGCGGTACTGTTCCAGAAAGGCCGGCACATCATTTGACTCCACTCTTGTCGTGGAATAAGGATTATCAAAAACCACTACATCCTGTTTCTGTTCCTCAACCGGCAAAAAACCTTCCCCTTCCAGATAGTAACACCTGTTATACCTCTCGGCTTCCATTTCCTCCCTGATGAAAACCGTGCCGTCGTTGAGACGAAGACGCGGTGACACAATAAGAGATGACTCATCCTCGTCAAAATATATCTTGCAGAAGGCCCTTGCGGGAGGAAGCGGTTTTTCCCCGATTCCACGGACAGCAAGACTTGCCAAAAAATCGGGGGTCTTGTCCCGCGGCAGGGTCAGATTTAACATTTCACTGCCGGTCACGGGATCAGTAGCAGTAAGAGAAAAAAGTCCATCCTCCATGGATCTTTCTACATGGATATTCTTGTCAGGGATTGTCATGCAGAATTTCCCGGCAAGCCATGACCAGATCGATTCGTCCCTATCCTGGGCAATACTATGTTCGCACAGTTCGTTCAGTTCGATTTCCGTGGGTGTCCTTGCAAGGGACGTAATTCGAACAAAGAGATCCACTAAATTTTCCCGCTCAGCCTCATCGACCTCCAGCCCCTCATGATATTCAAATTTATTCCCAAAAAGCGCCACTGCTTGCCTCATCAGCCAGGGAGTGAAGGTCCAGGAAACCGACGGTTTTTTGTTTTCGTTCTCTACGGTCAGATGCCACATTCCTTTGTGACGCCTTACTTTAATCCCCGCCGGTCGCCCGTTTCCATGCAGATCGAACAAAAAACGCCCGATCAGATACCATATAGTATCAGGATATAGCATAGGAAGAGGCCTCTTCTTCCACTCTTCGTGTATGAGATGATCAAGAAAACGTATTGCCACGGCTGCTGAATGACGGCAGTATTCACGGATCCCTTGATTACGGTCACAAAGCTCACATTCAGCGTGGCTAATTCTGAATCCCTGGGATATTTGAGGGGCGTCATCAAATGTCAGGACTGAATAATGGAATTTTTTTAAATAAAATTGTCCTCCGGCGCAATTCCTGTAAAAAAAAACATTCCGCAACCGATCGCCCTGAAGCAACTTGAATCCCGCCTTTAACGTCTTGTCTGAGAACCATGAGGATAAAAGGAGTTTTGTATGAATATCGAGCGCGGAGTCGGCTGAATGAGTCGGCATATCCTGTATGACCGAGGGCAGCCCAAATTCAGGTTCGTTTATGATGAAGATGTAATCAAATGTGTGCGCCAAAAAATTACCCAGATTCTTGGGACCGACACCGCTTATCTCCAAGAGATCCTTCATGCTCGAATCAAGTAATTCGCCGACAGTCTCAACCCCTAACTTGTTAAGGGCCTCGTACCTTGCTGTTGGAAATAGTATGTCGCGAATTGATTTACTTAAAGCAGAGTCAGTCAGTTTAAAAGGCTGTCCGTTTAATCGGTTAAGGGCATCCCTTATTGTCTCACCGGGATACCTGGGTCTGCAGTTTTTCAGATCGGACCTGTTTATTTCAGGATGTCCAAGCAGTTTGCATCCTGCCTTTAATACTGAATTCTCAAACGCAACTGTCCCGTTTTTTCGGGCGGACAGCCTGCCTATGAGGGCCGCACGAAAAGACTCTCCTACAGATAAAAAGCCCATGGTTGAAAGCTTTTTTCTGCCGGCGGCTGAGATGGGAAGAAACTCCAGAGGGGCTTCCAGAAGCTGCTGCCTGGGTTTTTTTTCAAACGGAGAATTCCCTGTCTGAATATCCTGCATAAATTTTGCCCTGCCTGTGGCAATAATACGAGACGATAACAAGAGTCCTCTTGTGACAATTGTATAAATCTGTGAATATTACCGCCAGTCGCCTATGACCGCAAGACATTTTGCAATTTTTTTTATCAAGACATCATAACTGACTGTAAAACCAACAAAATCATACAAATTCCTGTAACTATTCGGAGGTTTTAGTACCTTAGTGGTAATTTTCTTGTTTTTTCTGGCAGGAAATCAAAAAGGTGAAATATTTTTAAATAGTTACACGCAGCTGTTAAGGTACTTATACCCCTCAGGGGGGTACTGAAAATAGTCCAGGACCTTTAAAAATTCCAGTTTATCTGGGTTAGCTATTTTTCGGCATCAAGCCGAATATTTACAAATTCCTACAAGTGACAAAAAAATGCGGCATGTCTTAAAGTATTATAGTGGACCCCATAAATGAGACAATAGTTTAAGGTGTGCTCCTAAAACAAAAAGGAGCAGGTCGTTTCATGAAAAAGCGAAAAAATTACAGCGACGGTTTTAAAGCTCGGGTGGCTCTTGATGCCATAAAAGGGCAAAAGACAAGTAATGAGCTAGCCTCTGAGTATGGTATTCATCCGAATCAGATTGGGCAGTGGAAGAAAAAACTTCTTGATGGATCTCTGAAATATTCAGCCGTGGCAAGAACCGTGAAGCTGAATCTCATGAAGCAGAGAGAGACAGGCTATACCAACAGATTGGGAAGCTTCAAGTGGAAGTTGACTGGTTTAAAAAAACAGCGGGGCACAAGACATGAGAATACCCCTTCGAACCAATACCCTAAGAGTCTCCGGCTTCAAACACCTTCGGGCTACTTGAACAATGGATTAATCGCGACTCTTCGAGATCGCATTAATCCTTATTGGTTATGTGTTTTTCTTATTTTTTAATAATTTTTTCATCTCACGGTCAAAATCGGAGATATATTTTTTATCCTCTTCTTTTCTATATTTTTCATATTCAATTTTTGCTTTTTCGACCGCTTTTTTATGGCTGACTTTTCCGGCATTGGTTAAAAGTTCTTTCTCACTGATTCGTAGAAAATCATCAAGTTTTTGAATCCAGTCGTTCATTTTCATTAATCTGCCGTTTGTTGCCTGGAGTTCAGCAAAATCAAGATACATGGAGACAATCAGATTGAGCTGCTTGAGTTCATCTTCTGACAGATAATTTTTTGCTATTGAAATATCTCTTGTGGTTATATATTTGCCGTGAAAATTGGTCAGCCCTAGAAATGGTTTTTCTGCGTCAACTCTTTGGCTTATCATTTCTGCTGCTGTCTGGCCGTGGATGGCATAGTGCATTTTATTTTCTGATTATAACGGATTTGGGGGAGGCGATGGGTGATGGGTGGCATGGACAAACTTGTTTGTCCGTGTCTCCTTTTTGGCTCGGTGACCAGGCGATTTCATAAATGCGCATGACTCGAATCA
>JAYEJK010000443.1:0-24542 GCA_034660535.1 Thermodesulfobacteriota bacterium
TTTAATGATTCGAGTCATGCGCATTTATGAAATCGCCTGGTCACCGAGCCAAAAAGGAGACACGGACAAACAAGTTTGTCCATGCCACCCATCACCCATCGCCTCCCCCAAATCCGTTATAATCAGTCATTATCATTGAACTGGCCCAGGCGGGAGTCTTTGGGGCCGTTGAAAAACATGCATCCTGGAGCAATCGTCCAGTTGTCGCCGATTTTATATTCTGCGAATATCTCAGAGGCTGATCCATCATTACTGGTAAAATACATGCCTCGAAATCCTGCCGACAAATCATCATCAAGAAATTTGTCGCTGATTTCAAAGGAAAGGCCGTGGGTTTTGCGTTTTGCGGCAAGGGATTCTTGACCGTCTTCAATAATATCCGCAAAGAATTGCAGGTTGACATAGAGGTTGGTAAAAAAGGTTCGGTCGATGCCGATCACACCCTGGTAAAGATCCCTGGTCACAAGACCATCGCTGTCTTTTGCGTATAATGGATCATTGGAATCAATTGAAAAAAGAAGCCCAGGTTTTACCGCAAGCTCACCGCGAATCGTGGCCCTTTCAAAACCTTTTGCAAAGTTGAACCCATAAGCTTTGTAGCGGTGATAATGAGGGGTGAAACGCATCCTGCCATCGGTCAGGTAATTTCGGTGATAAGCAGGATCGTCTGTGTAACCGTTATAATAAAGAAGCGCCAGGTCAAAACCGCCTGTCACTGTGGAGACTCGAAAGGCAAACTCGTTATCCTTAAACCAGTCGTCCGGTTCTTCTCCCGGGGAAAGAACAATCTCACCTGATTCAGCACTTCTTCTTAAGCTTTTCAGCCCATTTGGTTCCCACGGACTATCAGGCAGAGGAAATTCGTTTACCTCTGCCTTTGGGATCAATACCCCTTCCACGGTAACAGGCCCAAGCATAAATATTCCATTCGCCAACAAGATGGGAAGTCTGGCATCGGCCCTGGCGCTTGCAATAGGGTCCCGATAATCCCGGGGGTTGATCAGGTCCATGGGATTGATCCCGTCCCCTGTCCCCCAGCGCATCATCTTCTTGCCCAGTATGAAATCGATCCGTTCCATGTCTATAGTCAGGTACGCCTCGTTTAGCTCCACATAGTAAATCTCATCTTTGTCATCCGTCCAATCCCGAACAGCAGGATCATAATCAAAATAAGCGTTTGCAAAACCCCTGATCCAACTCCGACCCAGGTAACAGTCCAGCCACAGGCGCTGTCTGAGCGAGATAGGTTCATCCATGTCTTTTATCCTTAACTGGTTGCGGCTTTCCAGGTAGCCACTAATGGAAAGGAATTTCGCTCTTTCCTCAACAAAGGTGTCCTCTGTCAGGGAATTCAGATCCATATCTTTTAAAGGGTCTTCCTCAATGGCAAGGGTGATATGAGGAAAGCAGACAAAGATTGACAGGGTAACAATCCAGATTATCATTTTATGCGAAATGTTTCGACCTGCTTTTGGCATTTCAAAAGAAACCACTTGATGTAATAATAATATTGCTATAATTTTTTGTATTTGATAAAAATTTTATATTTGTTTCGTTTATCAATTCCCTTAACTTTGGAATAAGGAGCAATTACAATGTATAAAACAAAGGTTTCAAAAAATTGATACGGGCAGTCCTATAACTCTAATGCCAAAGCATATTTGGGATAAAGTCAGCATAAAATGGATTTCCCCAGGTTCCATACAATTTACAGGGTTGGGTTCCAGTGGCGTATCCGGAAAACTTGCTGAAGTTGTCATGGTTTTTCTGGATAAAAAAGCGCTTCCCCCCCATCTCGTTTAAAGGGTTCCTTGTTGACAGTGACACCGTCCCCCTCATTATCGGTTTTGAGGATATATTGACCGATATCAAACTGGTGTGTGACTACAGGACCAAAACTGCCTTCCTCCAAATACCTACCTAATTTGTCCTATGACAGCTCATTTACCTCATGTTACCACCAATACGGGTAAGGGTAATGCCAGGAAGGACAGGGATAATAAATCCTATCTTTTTTCTCAACAGGCTACAGGTAGATTTCCTTGGCAGAGATCAGGGGATACGTATAATCGATTTCACCAAGACGCTGAATTTTCTTTCCCTGAACCTCTCCGGCCACCGTTACCTTTCCTTCCGCTATTATAGATAGCGACATCAAGGTACCCAGGGTATAAGACCAGAAACCTTCCCTCTGAGTCATCCACATCCTTTGGCTTTCCCTGCATATCGGTGGGCTTTTGCAACACTTCGATTATAGTTCCTTCTTTGAGGTTCATAGAGCTTATAATCGTTCCACTCCAGAGTACGGTTTTGCCTCTATAAGCCTCCGGGTCTTTTGCCACTACACTCAAGTTCAGCACCTTTGCCACCTGCTCCCTCAACTGCTTGGAGATTATAGGAGCACAGCCGCTAAAGGCGAAAAGGCCATAGCCCACAATAATGAGACCAAAGAACAGGTGCCATGCATTGGTCTTTATGTATTTGCCCATAAAATCATCTTTATTATAATTACCAGGACTACTGGCGGGATTTATCCTGAAACAAAAAAAGCGCAACTCAGATGTTTTCTGCAATCCAAGTTGCGCCTTCACTTTCACCGCCTACACGGTAATCGTAAGCCACCCCTTTAGAGATATATACCTCTAATCAATTTAGATATATCTAATTTCAACAAGTCTATTTGTCAAGATTTTTTTGAAAATTTTCACCCGCCTGTCTCATGGCAAAGCAGGGACTATCAGTTGAGCAGATGGTTCAATCAAATATGTCAGTTTATGATGGCAAGAAAGTCGAAGTTAGGGGTTTTTAGATGCCTTACAATAACCCTTGCAATGATACATATTTTATTGTAAATCTCCTTTGCATTGTTACAATAATGAATGTATTATGGCTTTGTATTATTACAAGCAGGGGGTGTTATGTTTCCAAGAGAGTTTTTATTAAAGCTTGAACAGTGGGCACGTTCTAAAGATCGAAAGCCACTTGTTGTCCGGGGAGCCAGGCAGGTTGGGAAGACTGTGACCGTCAAGCTGTTTGGTGAGCGGTTTGAAAGGTTTATTTACTTGAATTTGGACCTTCCGAAGGACTCGGATATCTTCCGCCGAAGATTGTCTGTTCAGGAAACATTTCAGGCAATTCTTATGAAACCAGGACTGTCTCCAGTTGAAGGGCAAACTCTTCTTTTTATTGACGAGATCCAGAATTGCCCTGAAGCAGTCGAAATTCTCCGCTACTTTTATGAAGATTTGCCTGAAATACACGTTATCGCCGCTGGATCTCTTCTGGAAATCGCCCTGCATGAAAAGCACATTAGTTTCCCTGTGGGGCGGGTCGAACATCACTTTCTGTATCCTCTGACTTTCAGGGAATTCCTGACTGCCAGTGAAGCAGGCGAGGCTGTCAAGGCTTTTGATACCGTGCCGATGCCGGCTTATGCACACGAAACTTTGATGGACTATTTTCATCGGTATGCACTTATTGGTGGTATGCCTGAAGTCGTTGCTGCGTACATTAAAAAAAATGATGTTACGGCTTTAAACGGTATTTATGATTCTTTGTTGGTTTCATATCAGGATGATGTTGCAAAATACGCACGTAATCCCTCCATGGCGACAATTCTTCGCCACTGTATTGAAACAGCGCCGTTTGCTGCCGGCCAGAGAATAACCTTTTCAGGCTTTGGGCAATCGAACTACCGATCACGAGAGGTGGGTGAAGCGCTGCGGACATTACAGAGAGCAATGCTGATCAATATGCTGTATCCTTCAACTTCCGTTGAAATTCCTATCATGCCTGATCTAAGAAAGTCACCTCGTCTTCAACTGCTGGATACGGGACTGCTGAACTACTTTGTCGGCTTGCAGGAACAGTATTTTTATCATGATAATCTGCATGCCTTTTACAAAGGCATACTTGCGGAACATATTGTCGGGCAGGAACTTATCGCCATTCAAACCAACACCCGAAAAAAGCAATGCTTCTGGGTGCGCGGGAAAAGCCAGTCACAAGCCGAGATTGATTTTCTCGTGCAGTATAAGGGCTATGTGATTCCTGTTGAGGTCAAATCAGGCAAGACAGGCAGGCTGCGATCATTACATCAATTTATGGACAGATGCCCCCACCTTTATGCTGTCAGAATGTATGCAGGTCATCTGGAGATACAACGGGTAAATTCTCCGTCCGGCAAAAGCTTTTATCTCTTGAATCTGCCCTATTTTTTAGCCTCTTCTATTCATAAATACCTGGGGTGGATGATTGAAAATATTGAGAACGGGAAACAGTGGTGAGTGCGTCGCCCCAGTTGTAACATGATTGGCGGGTAGTCACCTAAAGAAGGGAGGTGTAGGGATTTCTTCCCTTCCTTGCTTTTCTTTTAACCACCTTAAAGGTTCCGAATCCTATCAATGTGATCTTTCCCTTCTTTTTCAAATTCTTTGTAATGGTGGAGAAAATGCAATCCACCGTTTCCCTGGCCGCTTTTTGGGTGTCGACAACCTTGCCTACTTCATTGATCAGATCAGATTTGTTCATTTTCCTCTCCTTTTTCCCTCAAACGTAATGTTATCGCTGTGCTTCGATTTAAAAGCAAAAAAGGCGCAACTTAGATGTTTTATGCAATCCAAGTTACGCCTTCACTTTTTCTGCGCCCAAATAAGGGTCAAAAACCGTAAGACACCCCTTCATTATTTGATAGTACTAAACAATTTAGGCTTCTCTAACATAAGAAAATATCTATGTCAAGGTTTTTTGCTGGAACCCAGCCCTGACGCATGAACAAATAAATATTGGAATATCAATTTGTTAGAAAACAACCTTTCGCGTTAATTTGAGCCAAATGAAATAATAACCTGTTGAAATTAAAACGAATCATAAAATTATTCATGCGTCAGGCCTGGCTGGAACCAGAATTGCAAGATAAGTTAAATGAAAGGTGATGGATGAATAAATTCAGAGGAGGCTGACGAGTTTTTCCATGAAAGTATAAAGCTGCTTATAATGGAATTACATTGCGAAAAGCCCGTTTTACGGCCCGAAATACTTCATCAAAATGAGGAAGTGCAACCATCTGATATGAAAGTCTGGTTTGCCACAGCTTCTTTAGCCTCGTTTCCTTTTTTAGCAACTCGTCGTTCATTCCGGCCAAGTCGCGTTCACGAAATTCCAGTTTTCTGTTAATTTCAGGAAGAATCAAGGACAAATCCATATTTTCTTGAACCGTAAGATACCAGACATCATAAAGATCCCTTGGTTCGTTGCGGGCACGGTCTGTCAGGGCAACTACTTTTTCTATCAGGATTTCTTCCAGGGAATATACCTTGATTTTTGCATTTTCAGGGAAATCTTCATATTCATCGTATCCTCTCAGCACCACCTTTTCCTGAACCGGCAACACAATCCTCTCATTGATGGTAATGTCTACTTTGACTTCCTTTAGGGATGTGCCTGGCAGCGGTCCTTCGTAGGCCAGATAGAAAGTGTAACTGTTTTCGTGTGATCTGCGGTCTTCCCGGGAATATTGAATGATTATACCTGAGTCTTTCAAAACATTGGTAGAGACGTTTTCAAATTCGGCAAGTATTCCGGATAGGGGTATTTTTTTTGCAAGAGTGAAATCAAGATCTTCAGAAAAACGATAATCACCAAAGTAGCATCTTTTGAGCGCCGTCCCGCCCTTGAAAACAAGAAGATTACAAAGAGAAGAGCGGGATAGACCAACGAGAAACCAGGCAATGCAATAATCACGTTCCAGGATATTTTCAGGAATTCTACGTCCTCCCTTGCGGGCAAGTCGATTTGATAAGAGGGAAATATTTCTTTGGGGTATCATAATCAGGTTCTTATAATTGACTCAATTTCGTCAGGGCTTACATTGAGTCGTAACCGCCAACGAGCCATAAATTTTCCCTCATCCGGCAACATTGGATCAAGGGTGGCATAGGATGATGTGAGTTTGTTTTGCAAAGTTTTAATTTCTTTTTTGGTTCCGAGTTCAAACAATTCAATGAGGTATCCAAGTCGGCGATTAACAGCGCCGATATCAAGGCGCAGGCTGTACTCCACAAGTTTATTGACATCGATATCATTGCGTCGCATCCAGAATCCTTTGGCAACCTCACTGAAGCCGCCACAGTATTCTGACTGTTTTAGCCCGTCGATAACAGTACGTTCAAAATCACTAATTTTGATTTTTTGGGTTTTTGTGACCCAATGATCTATTGTCCCAAAGAGATGTTCCGGTTTACACCGGACAAAACGGAATTCTGTTCCCAACACGAAACGAGGTCGAATAACATGGGGAGTTGTCGAGAATACCACGAATTGAGGTTGGGTGACCATCTGGTGGATATCCATTGCTGAGGCATGGGAGATGAAATATTTCGCTTTGCCAACAAGTTCGCGGGCAATAACATATGGATTACCGAAGTAATCACGCTCGTGGCCGAGTTCTGAAGGTACCAAAATAAACAGACCCGGCTTCAATCTGGTCGCCAGTCCCCGGTCGACCAGCCTTCTAACAAGACCTCGCGCGGAATCAGAATTAAGACCGCTGATTCTCTCTATGTCCGTATTGGAGAAAATCGTTTTTTGCCGTTCGTAGAGTTCGGCAATCACAAAAGCCGCCCGCGGTCCAACTGTTTTTGCAACACCCTTCATAGGTCATATTTCATACTTAAAGACAAGTTTGTCAAGGGTAAAGTTATGTTGCCTATGCAATGCGTGTCATAATGAGACACGCATTGTATACAAATAATGATTTTACCCTATATTCAATCATTTTTGTTAGCTTACGCTGCTGATCGTTCGGATTAGGGCAAGAAACATCGGGATGCAGGAGTTTGAAGAGAAAACGAGACAGATTAATGCGGTAGGCAGGTATTTTTTGCTAACATTCTTTTAAATTGACAAAACAACTATATAGTGGTATTTAATATTTTATGAATTGGCGTCTCATATTTTATCGAAACATTTCCGAGCAATGCCCCGTTGAAAAGTTTATCAATAGCTTACCAGATCAGGATGATAAAGAAGTTGTTGCTTCAATAGCGGCTTTGAGAGAACTTGGGAATAAAGCTCGACGACCACTGGCTGATTATCTCGAAGATGGGATTTATGAATTGAGAGCCAGACGCCTAAAAAAACGATTCAGGGTCTTGTATACCTTTGCCGGCAAGCGAACAATTCTTCTCCTGACCGGATTTGTTAAGAAAAGTAAAGCAATACCTCCAAGGGAAATAAAAAAAGCCAGGGCATTGAAAAAAGACTACCTTGAGCGTGTGAAAGGAGACGAAAATGGATGATCTTGACCGCTTAATAGCCAAAAAAGAACGTGAAAAACCAGGGTTTGCCGCCGCGGTGGAAAAACGAAAAGGTGAACTACTTATCGCTGCAAAGCTGCGAGAAGCCAGGGAAAATTTGAAATTGACCCAGCGTGAAGTTGCCGAGAAATGGTCTCTCAGCCAGCAAAGTATTTCAAAAATCGAGAATGCAAAAAATGACCACATTTCGCTTCACACCTTAAATGAATATGCGCGGGTCTTGGGCTACGAACTTCATTTTATGTTAAAACCTCAGACCAATTAGCAATTAGCATTGGTCAATTAACAATTAGCATTGATAACTGATAACTGCTAATTGTTAATTGACTGCTATCTTTTCAAATTACTCTGCTCAAAGAGCGAATCAGACAATCCGATATTATAATAATCCACGTTATCATACTGCATCAGGGTCTTTGATCCCTTACGAGGAGTCTCCGTCATTATCTTGGTGGCCGTCCAGATGCCTTTGATCTCTTTAAACCCGCCGTAGATTGCAGTCTTAAAATGTTTGCCCCTTTTGTTGTAATATTTCACTTTCATCGGGAGCCAGATATCCTTCCTTACCCAGACAACCCGTTTTGAGTAGTTTGTGTCTTTCTGTCTTTTAGCAATTCGCTCCACTACGTAGCAATCCACGCCGGAGAATTCCTCAGATATCAAAAGCCTGTGTTTGTCATCATCCACCTCTCTTTTCTCAATATCCTCATTGGCAAAATCGCTTCTCATAAAAGAACCTTTCTTGCCACCACCGCTGATGCGACGCACAAGACTTTCAGCCGGAAGAAAGACCCACATGTCATCATCTTTTTCTATGTCCTCATAGCTCCAGGTAAGATACATGATGCCCCGGACATCAGGCGGTTCGATGAACTTGATTAGACTTCGCTCATCCGGGCCGTATTTTTTATTACAGCTTTTCATCTTTCTAACCAGCTTCTGCCCCTTGCGGTTGATCACCATGATTGCGGTTTTTTTGGAATCCATGCTCGTATCCACTGCATCCATTTTTACGGCAATATCCCTTCCGGTGAGTTGTTCCGCCTGAGCTGGACACGTAAGATAAACTAATAAAATTACAAACAAAACAAACCACGATATTCTCATAATTTAACCTTTACATTTTTATTAAAATATTATATTAATAAAATACTTATAAAGAAGGAGGCAAAATCGCTATGGCTACTCTCCAGGTTAAACAGATTAATAAGCAAGGCCAAATTTCTATTGGTAAACAATATGCCGGTAAAAAAGTCGAGGTCGATGAGTATCCAGATGGTACGGTTATCTTAAAGCCGGTTGAGGTCATAAGTGAGTTTGAAATGAAGCTTCTCAAGGATAGAGCCTTTCAAAATCGACTGAAAGCCTTTGACCGTTGGGAAGCGCAAAACAAACCCTCAGAAACTGACCTCTCGGCTCTGGAGATTGATCTTGAAACTTGACCTGAACTTTCAGGATTTCCAGAAAGACCTTTTCAAGCTGGAAAAAAAGGAACTTTATGCTCTGATAAAGACCCTTCGGACCCTCTCCAGGATGGATTTTAATCAGATCAGGCAATCCTCCGGGCTCAACCTTGAGCAAATAAAGACTATGAAAACCCGAAAGGGGAATTCCATATATTCCCTGCGAATCACCCGCTCATTTCGCGCCACCCTCACCATAGAAAGCAATTATCTGCGTTTCATCTCTCTTCATACCGATCACGATTCTGCCTATAAAAAATAGTCTTCTATGATTCCCCTTGTCCGATGTTCTTTCCCCCAACTTAACTATTTGGCCATTTCACTAATTTCCCTTTCCCACTCAACCACTTGGCCACTCAACTGTCCTTCCTGCCCCAACGGCTTAAGCAGTAGTATCAGGGCCGGGCAAAAGAAAAAATCCGCCAGAAGCGCCCAGAGAAAGGCAAAGCCTGCCAAAAAACCAAAATTGCTCCAGCCCGATAGATCAGAGAGCGTCATGACCAGAAATCCGAGGATCAGGGTCATGGTAGTGAAGGTGATGGGACGTCCCACCGTGCCGAGCGTGCTCCGCAGAGCCTGTGAATAGTCGCCCAGACGTTCAAATTCCCGGCGATAGCGTCTGAAAAAATGTATGGTATCATCCACGGCCACACCGATAATAACAGCACTGCAACACATAAGCGGCATATCCAGGTAAATCCCGGCAAAGCCCATGAGCCCCAGGGTTATGAGTACGGGAAACACGTTGGGGATCATGCTGATCAGACCAAGCTTTACCGAGCGCAGAAAGATCATCATCAACGCGGCCACCGCAAACAGAACTGCGGTAAAGCTGTATTTAACCCCTTCCCCAATCTTATCGTTTAAAGCCTTGACCCAGGTCAACGCGCCGGTCATCTCAACGATCACTGAGTCGTCAAAGGTCTTTTGGGAAAAATTCTCCACGTCCCGCATGAACTTTCGGACATCAGCCGTGCATAGAGTCCGTGTCTTAACGGTCAAACGGGCAATGTCATAGTCAAAGCTGACCAGCTTATCCAACTGGTCTCCGCCCGAGGTCTCATACATAAAAAGATACTGGGAGGCTGCCTGGCGCGTGTCAGGAACGCTGTAAAACTCCTGGTCGTTGTTGTGCATGGCCCGGCGCATTTTCTTCAGCACGTCCAGCACGCTCATGGTCTTGGTGACCAGGGGATGGTTGTCCGCAAAATTCTGCAATGCGTCCATCTTCCTGAGAAAAGCCGGCTCCTTGACCCCATCGGTCTTGCCTGTATCAAGCATGATCTCCATGGACATGGAACCGCCCATACGTTCGTCAATAAAATCATATGCCTGACGCAGGGGCAGCTTTTGGGACAGCATTTTTGCCGTATTCGACTCCACCTGGATGTTCAATGCCCCGGCAATAGATACCAGGGCCAGGATAACAAAAAATGCCACGACCCATCCCGGTCCGGCCGTCACGATCCAATGGACCCTTGCCAGCAGGCGGTCAAAAAGATCGTTGCGGTTTTTTTGATTAGCCGATTTTTTCGCCAGGGCATTTTTTTTCATGCCAAACGAATAAAAAAACACCACCAGGACAAAGGTGAGCACAAGGGCAGTCACGACCCCGACCGCGGCGTATACCCCCAACTCGCGAAACGGCCTGATCCTGACGGTAAGAAATGAAAGAAAGGCCCCCATGGTGGTCAGGGTGGTCAACAGGCAGGGCAGTCCGACCATGGCAAAGGTCTTGAGCATGGCCTTTCTGCGCGCAAGGCCCTGGTCGAGCTGGTCCTGATACTCCGCGATAAAGTGCATGGAATCACCGATGCCCACGCAGATCAAAAGCGAGGGGAGTATGATGATCATCATGTTCAGGGTGAACCCCATCAGACCGATGGCGCCTATGGTCCAGAGCACGCTCAAAAACACTATGCTGATTGGCACGAATACGCCGCGCACGCCCCGGCCCACCCACAACAAAATAATCATCTGGATAAGCAGGCAAAGGCCCATGAAAGTTCCGGTTTCCCGGCCCGCTATCTCATCATAATCATGGTGCATGATCGGCCCGCCCGCAACGCGCGCATTGAGCGCGGCAAACTCCGGCCTGGCCAGAATTTTCCGAACCGCCGGGGCGATCTCGTTTTTCGGGTCCAGCGTATCCCCGTCTTCCGGGTATTTCTCCATCTCCAGGATAATGGCGGCCGATTGTCCGTCAGGCGAAATAAGGCTGTTTTATGTATGTGGGCTCGCTCAAGGCCTTTTCCCGCACCTCGGCCATTTTTTCCGGGTCATCAGGCACGGTTTCCAGAAGCTCATGGATTTTAATCCCGTCTTTAATGCCCTCGATGTACTCCACGTTCCCAAGCCAGGTCATGTCCTTGAGATAAGGAACCTCGGCCTCCAGTGCCTCGGCCAGGCGCTTGATCCTGCGGATATTCTCGGGCTTGAAAAAATTCTCGGATTCAAAGAGCAGGACCACGAAATCATCATTCCCGAAAACGTCCCGGAATTTGTCAAGCAAATCCAGGGACCGATCGCCCTCCACAAACCAGACCTCATTGGAGTTGTCGAATTTGAGATTGCGCATCTGAAACGCGAAAAACACGGTCAGCAGAACAACCGCAATAATCCCCAACCAGCGGAACCTGAGCAACTTGTCCGCCAGGGATGAAAAAAACCGCTGCCACAGGTCGTTGTTTTTGGTCTTCATATTTTCATACAGTAGGTAATTGAAACAGTTATGCGCTTAAAAACTGAACCGGCTCAAAATCGTCACGCTGTAGTTGACTTTTTCTTTCCGACGATCCGCTGGCGCTGGTTGCTCCCGGTGACCCAGCATGCTGATCAACGGCAAAGCCGTGCCCGCTGCCAGCGCCAACATGCTACCTCTCCAGCCACACCATTGGTAGACGATCAGCACAACACCGCCGCCGATCATACCGCCGATCAGGTTGCCGGATGCCTGGATGCTGTTGCCCAGGCCACGCTCTTCAGATTTCAGGATTGTTACGGCCAGGGCATCAGCGGCAATATCCTGTGTGGCTGAAAAGAGAGTAATCAGGACAAAGAATCCGGCCAGGATATGGAGTTGATCCGGCACGATGAAAAATGACGCTCCGATCATGACCATGATCAACAAGGTTTGCAGGATGAGAAGCCAACTGCGATAATGACCATGCTTTTGCGAACCAAACCGATCTACCAGTGGAGCCCAGAGAAAATTTATTGACCAGAGCATGCCCAAAGCGTAGATCCAGCTGATTTTATCGAGACCCAGACCGGATTTACGCAAAATGGAGGGCAAAGCCATCATGATAAAGGCAAGCCCCAGCATCTGGGATGTGTACAACCCCCTAACAGAATCGCTTTTTGCCGTTGCTCCCGGCTATTGAATTTCATGCTCAACCTTTTGCATCCCTGGAACGGATCGGAACTCTTGCCGTCACAACACTAAAACCTGTAAGCCAGTTGCAGGCCAATCTCTCTTGGATCGCTGTAAATGATATACATGCCGTTGTAAAACCCATCGGAATCATATTCCTCGTCAAAGAGATTTTTGGCATAGAGGTAAACATCAAAATGTTCCGCTTCATAGCCGATTTTGGCATTGACGATTTCGTATGGATCCCTTGAGTACTCATTTGCCTTGTCAAAATACATCTTTCCATAGCCAATCAGATCGGCTCTTGCATAAAACCCGCTGCCATGCCGGTATTGAGCGCCGATATTAAAAGTATACTCCGGGGCATTAAGATTTTTGTTGCCCTTATAATCACCGAGTGCATCACTGAATTCGTCAAACTCAATATTGGTGTAACCGAAACCACCCATAATGGACAGGCCGTCGGTGACTATGGCAGTCATTTCCACTTCAATCCCTTTTCCCGTGGCCTCTGCCGCATTGCTTGTATACGTTTCTATCGGTGAAGGCGACTCCTCCACCTGCATATCGGTAATATCCATATAGAAAACAGAGCCGTTTATTATCAGCCTGTTATCCAGGAAGGCACTTTTTATTCCAATATCATAGGACCACAATTGCTCTTCGTCATAACTATAATATTGCGGGTCCATGGCAAAAGAATTGAAACCGCCTGAACGAAATCCTTTTGAAGCGCTTACATAGGTCATAATTGCAGGTGCAAAACGGTATTCCAGTGCTATCTTTGGGGTAAGCCCAGCCCATGAATCATCCAGGTTTGTACCATATATATTATCTTTAAATTCCTGATCCTGGTTTTCATAACGCAGTCCGCCAACCAGACTGAATTGTTCTGTTAGAGCATAGGTGAGATGGGCAAACGCTGCATAAGAGTCCCCGTCAAATTCCTGATCGAAAACCCCGGCCATTGATGGGTAAATTGACGTAATAATACCATCCTGTTTACTTTGGTCTTTGTCATAGTACAGGCCGACAAGCCATTTCAAACGCTCTGTAGTTGAGTCCAGCCGTAATTCCTGTGATAGCTTGTTATCCTTGTTATCTCTTTTAACATGCATCAGTGTGGCGCTGCTAAAGTCAAAGTCAGTCTCATCTATCCAATCGTTTTGCCTTCTGGTGCTAACAGACGTCAGTGTAAACGAATCACTGATATCGTATGTGATTTTCAGGGCTTGCGAGTCAATTTTTGACTTATTCCATCCCTCAAGGTCGGATGAGACTTTGCGATCCTGCGGCGCGGGAAGCCCGAACATAGCGGCTCCTATCTCCGTAAAATTCATCCTGCGTGTACCTTCGTCATATTCCAAGGTCGAGGCAATCAGCGAAATATCAAAATTGTTGTTTGGAGTCCATCTGAGATGGCCTTTACCGGACCAATGTTTTTTGTCGTCCACCATATCACCGGTAGTTGTGTTTTCAATAAAACCATCCTTTTGATAATATTCACCGGCTATACCTACGTAGAGCCTGTCTTTTTGTATGGGACCGCTCAGGTTTAAGGGATGTGGAAATAAATAACTTACCCATATAGCGCTCAGATTTAGGTCAGGTTCGATTAAGTAATCACTTTTAAAACCGCAGGCATAGCCGGGCTACGTTGAGGATTTTAAAAATGGTTACTTGATCGAAGATGGCCTGAAGATGGGATGGGAGATGGGTAAGTTATTTATTTCCACATCCCTAATGAGAACTGACCTTTTTTATCCTCACCACCTTCGGCGGACACTCTCCCTCTGAACTCATTATCGGGCTGCCTGGTGATAATATTGATAACCCCTGCTTCCGTGTTTTTGCCGTACAACGTCCCCTGGGGACCTCTCAGCACTTCAATGCGCTCGATATCGAACATTCCCGTTTCAAATCCGATGGGCCCTAATATGGGAACACCATCTACATACAATCCGGTTGAAACGGTCACTTGAGATTGTGAAGCAGATATTCCCCGCATGGAAGGTATATACCAGCCCGACATTCCCTGGTCGTTTAGTGCCTTAGTGGTAATTTTCTTGTTTTTTGTGGCAGAAAAACTCTGAAGTTATATGTGACGCCTGCGGTGCTACATGTTTTAAGGCACTTATACCCCTCAGGGGGGTACTGAACAGAGTCCAGGACCTTTTAAAATTTCCAGTTTATCTGGGTTAGCGTTAAATTTGGCACATAATCGGCTAACTCCCCCATCTTTTCAATTTTTCTGTCTTCAATATCCAGTTCATTAAACACCGTGATACTCACCGGCACTTCCTGGACATTTTCTTCCTGCTTTTGCGCGGTGACGGTCATTGCCTCAAGTTCATATTCCCCTCGGGCCTTTTCTTCCCCGCCCGCCTCGCGTTGCGAAGCATTGCGGGCAGGCTGCGCTGTCTCCTGTTTCGACGTCTTTTCCTGGGCCGCTGCAAAAGGCGCTGAAAAAAAACCTGAAATTAACGCAACCGCAAATATCGCGCTCACAACACATGCCGGTAAAAACCTTCTCTCTCCTTTTTCCATTGCTTTTCCTCCTGTTGCGAGTCTTCCCCTGAAATAGGGATGAACTATATCTTAAAAAACCAATCTGTTGGGATGTATAAATTTGTTTTATATAACGAACATTATAAAAACCCGCTAACGATCCAAGAACTTTTTTTGACGGTATATGAATTTTCGGGATGTATTGTAACCGTTAAAACCGATCCCGGGAATCCCGCCTCATTTTATCCTGAATTTCAATTCATCCTTTATTTTTCGCTTGACATTGATTTAATAGCCGTTTTTAAGTGATTATAGTTTGCTCAAAAAGAGGATCGGAGATGTATTTTTCACTCTTGGGCCAATTTTTAAAAAACCAATTACTTATCGCTCACTTCAGGAACTTGCCACTATCGGAGGTATTCGCTAATGGAAACAGCCAGAGCATATGAAGAGGTTGTAAATTTTATCGCTACACAAACAGCTCGCAACTCATTGATAGCCTTTCACCCATCAGAACAAGCAAAAGAACGGGTGATGGAATTGATTCAGAAAGAAAAGGAAAGTGGGTTGGCAACAGATGAAAAATCCGAAATGGATCATTACATGCAGCTTGAACATCTCATGAGATTAGCAAAGGCACGTGCCAAACAATATGGTACAAAATGACATATACCAGTGCAGAAATTCGCCAGTTGGTTGCGGAACGGGCTGGTCGTCGCTGTGAATATTGTCTTATTCATGAAGACGACACTTTTTTGGGCTGTGAGGTTGACCATATCATCAGCAAAAAGCATGGTGGCAGCAACGAGCCTGAAAATTTAGCTTATGCCTGTTTGTTTTGTAATCGTCACAAAGGAACTGATATTGGTTCTATTCACCCCAACACTGGCAAACTGACGAGATTTTACAACCCACGAAAAGATCGTTGGGGCAAACATTTCCAACTAACCCAGATAAACTGGAAATTTTTAAAGGTCCTGGACTCTGTTCAGTACCCCCCTGAGGGGTATAAGTGCCTTTTATCTCGTTGTTGGTGGAAAACAGGAGGGTGGAAATCTGCGTTTTGTCTCCCATCTCTGCAAGAAATGTGATGAAAAAAACTGTCAGATAAGCTTTCATGAATCACCTTTGTTTGCGCCAATGTGCCATTTTTTTGCCTGAACCCTGCTTTGCCAGAGCCTGGCCTAGAGACCTTTGTTTTTAAGCAGCTCTTCGTGTTTGCCGGATTCTTCCACCTGGCCGTGATCGTTTAACACAATAATCTGATCGGCTGCGAGAATGGTGGAAAGCCTGTGAGCGATGATAATAAGCGTTTTGGAGGCAACGAGGGCATTGATCGCGCTTTGAATCAGATACTCATTCTCGGGATCAACCGATGCAGTGGCCTCGTCTAACAGGATAATAGGCGCGTCTTTTAAAATGGCCCGGGCGATGGAGACGCGCTGTTTCTCGCCACCGGAAAGCGTGGCCCCGCCTTCGCCGACCATGGTGTCGTACCCATTTGGCAGCTCGCTGATAAAATCATGGCACTGTGCTGTTTTTGCAGCCTCGATGATCTTCTCTTTATTAGCGTTCCTGGAACCGTAGGCGATATTTTGATAAATTGTATCATTAAAAAGATACACATCCTGGAAGACCATGCTCACCCGGGACAGAAGCGCGTCGATTTTCATATCCCTGATATTCCGGCCCCCCATTTTCACCTCGCCCGAGTCAACATCCCAGAACCTGGCGATCAGTCTGGTGATGGTGGTCTTGCCGGAACGGGAAGGGCCAACCAGGGCAGTAATTGTTTTTTCCAGGACAGTGAAACTTACATTTTCAAGAACCGGAGTTTTATCGTAGCTAAAGGTCACATTCGCAAACTGCACATCAAATGATTTTGTAACCTGCCCATCTTCCGGCAGTGTCAGTGGTTTTGTATCTAACCCAGATAAACTGGAAATTTTAAAAGGTCCTGGACTATTTTCAGTACCCCCCTGAGGGGTATAAGTGCCTTAAAACATGTAGCACCGCAGGCGTCACATATAACTTCAGAGTTTTTCTGCCACAAAAAACAAGAAAATTACCACTAAGGCACTAAGACATTCTTGACCTTATATACGGCAGGCTCTGCCAGTTTAAGGAATGCAACAGCAGGAATCAACCGCTTGATCGGTTCATATATCCTTAAACCCATGATGAGAAATATCAAAAAGACGCTCAAAGAAACAGTGCCGTTAAATAAGAAAATTGTTGCAAACATAAGAATAAGGCAAAGGCCCAGTTCAACCACAGTCAAGCCAAGTTCTGTAGGAACAACGCCTTTCATGGAAAGATGCAGGTTGATATCCCTGAATCCTCCCAGACTCCTGGTAAATTTTTCAAATTGTTTTCCAGTCTGCCTGAATGCCTTCAATACCTCTATCCCCTGAACATATTCAATCACTTCGGAATTAAGCTCGGCCTGAGAATCTGATCTTTTTCTTAAACCTTTTGTATATACATTACTGCTCCATAAATAAAACGGCACGGCCGCCGGGAGTACAGCCACGGTTACCAGGGCCAGGCGCCAATCAACGAATAATAAAAAAATGGGAGTCAATATTACAAAGGTGAAAGCTACGACAAAATCTGCAAATGCCATGTAAAGAGCCACTTGAATTGCCATCATTTCATCCACCACCAGGGTATGGAGAGAACCGGTGGTTTCTTTCGAAAAATACCCCATGGAGAGTCTGCGCAGGTGCTCGCCGACCATGATTCGCAGCTTTTTGACCAGATAATTTGACGTGGGCCAGATGGTTCGGCTAAAAAAATAACTGCATATTCCCTGGCCAAGAAAGCAAAAGGCCATTCCGCCGGTATAAAAGGCAACCTTTTTCATACTCAGAGAACCAGCGAGGAGATCGTTTAAGGTCAGGAAGATAAAACCATAAGGCGCTCCCATGAACATGGCTTCAACAATCTTGAACAGGGCCGCAAGAAAAAACTTTCCCTTAAGTTCGGGAGCCCATTGTAGTATTTGACGCATTAATTTAATCATTTTTCCCCTCCCTCTCTAAAGCCCAACCCTGGGCAGACACATGGGTCTCCCACATATTTTTGTATAATTTACTTGTGGAAAGAAGCTGCTCGTGGGTGCCGCGCACCGCGATCCGGCCCTTATCCAGCGCCCATATCTCGTCGGCCGCTATGATGGTTGAAATCCGGTGGGCAATGACGATGAGCGTCTTGTCCCGGATCAGTTTGTTGATGGCATCCTGAATAAGGGCCTCATTTTCCGGATCAATAAACGCGGTTACTTCATCGAGTATGAGTATGGGGGAATCTTTGAGAAGGGCTCTGGCAATTGACAGGCGCTGTTTTTCACCGCCTGAAATTCTGGCTCCCTTTTCGCCGATGACCGTGTCATAACCCCTGGGTAGTTTCATGATAAACTCATGGCACCTGGCCTTTTTGGCAGCATCCATGATTTCGGCTTCGGAGGCGTCGGGATTACCCAACCTCAGGTTGGCAAGCACGGTATCGTTAAAGAGATATACGTTTTGAAAGATAAGACCGAATTGATCCATAAGATCATCAATCTTCATATTTCTGATATCAGTCTCGCCTAAAGAGATCGACCCTGCATCGACATCCCAGAAACGTGGGATCAGCCGGGCCAGGGTGGTTTTTCCGGCGCCCGAAGGGCCTACAAGAGCGATAAACTTTCCAGGTGGGATTGAAAAGTCGATTCCCTCTATCACTTTGGTTTCCTTGTCATAACCAAATTCAATGCTTTTACCGGAAACACCCCTGCCCGGTTTTTCCGGTTCAAGAGCTTCGCTCAGATCTTCAGCAGTTAAAACCGTCTCTATGTGCGCCTGACACACAAGATTACGCTCCATGAGCCTGCCGAAGGTGATAATAATCCAGATAGGGTTTCCAAAACCAATCCCCATGAGCAAAAAGAAGACGAATTTTCCCAGGGTGATGATGCCCGCAAGATACATGGCAGCGCCCACGGGCAGAAGGAGAAGCATATTGGCTGTAATGGATACGGAAAATATGGCCGTGGGCAGATGCCATCGCTTGCTCCACTCATCCTCAAGATGAAGGCAATCATCAATGCTGTTGGAGTATTTTGAAAATGACTCAACAGTGTGATTAAATGCCTTGATGATCGACATGCCCTGGATATACTCAATCATGGCGGCGTTCATCTTTTTTGTTGCTGATAACCACTTGTTTGTAACTTCTTTGCCTCGGCCCATGATCATCATCTGAAAAATGAAACCGGTCGGGATCGCAATTATCGTGGCCAGGGCAAGCCGCCAGTCAACTATAAACAGGATCACTGCCGTCAATAGCGTGGAAACAAGAGCGCCTGCAACCTCGGGGATATTATGGGCCAGAAAGATTTCCATTTGCTCTACGTCTTCACTCATCACTTTTTTGAGCTCGCCGGTATTTTTTTTGTTAAAATAACCCAAAGGAAGTGTTCCCAGTTTTTCCGTGATTTTGATCCTGAGATTGTAGAGAATATTGTAAGAGGAGATATGTGACAAAGTGGTGGATAATCCGAGACAGACGTGCTTAAGAACAATCGCTGCAAATGCGACCAAAATCAGGATATAAATAAACCGTTGCTCTATCTCGCTTTGCGGTTTGCCGGCGATTTCAGCTACTATCTTATAAATTATGAAAAAGGGTACAATCCCGCATCCTTGCCCGATAATGGCCAGTAGTCCTGAAAGAATCAGCTTCCCTTTCTGAGGAGCGGCCAGGCCTATCAAACCACTCAGTCCCTGTTTTTTTGGTTTTGGCTCCATGGCGCAGCGCCTCCTGTTCTGAATACGCTATCCTTCCCTCAAACTTCATGTTCTCTGCGCCTGGTTGAAAAACAAAAAAGGCGCAACTTAAGATATTTTCTACAATCCAAGTTACGCCTTCACTTTTTCCCGTTAATCGGTCGGAAAACCGTAAGACATCCCTTCGTAATTCGATACTACTAAGCAAATTAGGTCTTCCTAACAAATGAAAAGTTCTATGTCAAGATTTTTGTTTGAACCCAGGATTGATGGTCTCGTAAAAAGTCTGTCTGTTGCAACAGTTCACGATAGACTTCTAGGTAGAAAAAACGGCTGATCATGCCTTACCACCTTTTAGAAAAACCGGACTGAATGAATATTGAAAAACTGGAAATTCAGATATTGACATCTGATATTTTAACGCCTATATTAGGCCTGTAAGTTAAGTACCAAATATAGGGACGGAAAGGGGGGGCTAATGTTACAGTCAAAATTTAGTGTTAAAGAAACACAAGCCCATTTTTTAAGTAAATATGAAGCGTATGGATTCAAGGATAAAAGTTCTATGCTAAGGGCTGCCATAGAACATTTCAAGAAAGAAATGGAACTTGAAAGCCTAAAAAAATCTGCTGATCTATATTCTGAAATTTATTCCGACGATAAAGATTTAAAAGGATTAACAGAAACAGCGCTAACCGGATGGCCGGAATGACAGTGTTGAAAAAAGGTATGATTATTGACGTCAATCTGGAACCGACACTTGGTTCGGAAACAGGAAAAGTTAGACCGTGCGTAATTGTGACTAATGATGTGTATAATGAGAGAGTCCCGGTTATTCAAGTTGTTCCAATTACTGAATGGAATGTAAAAAAAGCCCGAATAATAACCAACGTTGAAATATATCCTTCCAAAGAAAACGGCTTATCCAAGAAGTCTGTGGCCGATTGTCTGCAAACACGTCCTATTGATTATCGGCACAGATTAGTAAAAATTCGCGGGAAATTGTCTTCTGCTAAGGTTCAGGAAATAGATAAGTCTTTTAAATTCGTTTTTGAACTTAACTGATGGCGCAAGCTAACCCTCCCTATAAGGCCTCCGATATCAATTCCTTACGCTTTCTCTCTCCCTTGCAATCGGCTTGAAAAAATGTCAGGAGACCTTTTTCAAAAGATAAGAAGTCCGGCCTGGTAGGCAAGAACACCCATGGTGATTGACATAATAAAATAATAGAGCAATGTGCCGCAGGTCCATTTTAATGACCGGGTTTCAGCATAGATCATACCCAGTGTGGCAAAACAGGGGAGGGAAAAGAAAACGGCAAATACAAAAGCCAGGGCACTTGCAGCCGATACTCCGGTTGCGGCGAGAAATGAGCCGAAATCCCCATGAACCACACTCCACAATGGTAACCGTTCAGAGGGGCCCCATATTTTGCAGACTCCTTAAGACTGTAATCGTTCTCAGGCGCTCCATATGGGCGTTAGCAGTGCGGCTCACTATATAAGTAATATGTGAGCCGGACTGATCACGTTCAGATGGAGGGCCTGTGAACGATTACCCACAATGCCTTATCCATCACAATACCAATAAGGTCGGTGCTCTCAGACGTTGCCGCGCCAAAAATTATTGCCATTGCACCAAGTGTGGCTTCTTTTGAGGCAAAGGCAACAAGAAAAGAGATACACAAACGCCAGTCCCAGCCCATAATTTGACCTAAAGGTTCTATCAGCTTGCCAAAGGAGGCGAGATAGCTTGTGTTAATGGAACCGCCGGGGAAATAAATACCTACCCAGATGAAAAAGGAAAAAATGGTAATGAACCAGAAGCCGCTATGAAAAAATGAAAGTTAAAAGGCTTCTTTTACTCTATCACTTTACAGCTTCCCTGAATGCCTTCCCTGGCACGAATCTTGGGACTTTCTTTGCTTTGATTTTAATGACCTCACCTGTCTGAGGATTTCTTCCCTTCCTTGCTTTTCTTTTAGCCACCTTAAAGGTTCCGAATCCTATCAATGTGATCTTTCCCTTCTTTTTCAAATTCTTTGTAATGGTGGATAAAATACAATCCACCGTTTCTTTGGCTTCCTTTTTGGTGCCGACAACCTTGCCTAATTCATTGATCAGATCAGATTTGTTCATTTTCCTCTCCTTTTTCCTTCAAACTCAAGGTTATCGCTACGCCTGATTGAAAAACAAAAAAGGCGCAACTCAGATATTTTTTGTAATCCAAGTTACGCCTTCACTTTTTCCCCTCTTGAAACGGAAAACCGTAAGACATCCCTTTAAGGTTTGATATCACTAAACAATTTAGGGGTATCTAACATGAGAAAATTTTAATGTCAAGGTTTTTAAAGGAACCAAAATCACTGATTAATCTTGACATGGCATTTATTACGCATATAATATGCGTAAACATCGAAGAAGGAAAGAAAACATGAAAACAGCAAGCGTTGGAGAAATCCAGAAGAATTTTGCCCGGGTTCTTAGCGGCATTAATAATGGTGAAGAAATAATCATTACAAAAAGAGGAAAACCTGTAGCCAGAATAGTGTCCTTAGCCCCTAAAAGCGAAATCGAGTGGCCTGATTTCTACAATGAAGCTATTGACCTTAAAGGCAAGCCGATAAGCGAAATAGTTATTGAAGGCAGGGAGGACAGGTTCTAAGTGCTCTACATCGATACGAGTGTAATCGTTAAACTCTATATCAAAGAAGAACATTCTTTGGATGTCTCAAATTGGCTTAAGGAAAACAATGAAGCCATTCCTTTAACACCTTTTCATGAATTAGAGTTCAACAATGCTATCAATCTGAAGGAATTCAGGGCTGAAATTACAACGGAGGAGATACGTATTATTATGGCAAGATTTGCCGAGCATAAAAGCAAAGGAGTCTTTTATCGTCCACAAATAAGCTGGACTGACACATTCAAATATGCTGTTGATTTATCAAGAAAGCATACGAGTAGAACAGGCTCAAGGGCCCTGGACATTCTGCATGTGGCCTCAGCTTTATCAATTAAAACTGACAGGTTTCTTACTTTCGACGAAAGGCAATCCGAATTAGCTGCTCTATCCGGAATAATGATAGAAATTATCTAGCGGTCGATTCCTGATTGTGTCCCCTTTTGTGTTTGTTTCAGCCTTTTCAATTTCTAGTTCTGGAATATCCAATTGTATTTCAAAATTCGTCATTGCTAATCTCCTTTCTGTTTTTTAAGTATTGCTTGGAAATTCCAACTAGCGTAAATCAACACGAAAGTCTAGTGCATTAATTAAGGGCTAGCCAAAAAAATAACTTCACATTTTCATGCGCCGATCCATCCCGCATGGCTACGTTGCTCGTCGGTTAAATAGCCCTGCTATTCGCCCTTCTCCGCGCCTTGCCTTTGCGGGTGCCTCAACACCTGACAAGTAATCGTTCACAGGCCCTCCATCTGAACGCGCCCAACGGAAGTGCCCTTGGGGTGCGACCAGCCCGGCTCACACATATTACTTATATAGTGAGCCGAACTGCTAGCGCCCATATGGAACGCCTGAGAACGATTACATTCTTAAGGTAAGGAGTCTGCAAAATATGGGGCACCTCTGAACGGTTACCCTGACAATGTAAATTTATTTTTTGGGCGAACCCTAAGGGTCTGGAAAGAAATAACTTGGGTAATTCCGATCCGAAATGTGTTGCAGATTTAGTCGGTTTGATATTCACGAAACCGCAAGCGTAGCAGGGCTACGGTGAGGATTTCGGGGATGTCAAACCGGCTAAAGGTGTGATACAGTTCGGAAACGGAAAATCCAAGTTATTTCTTTCCAGACCCTAAGTTACCACGGGAATTACCAGAGAGCCATTTAAATCATCGCGAACATTTTCCAGGGCGGGAAAGGGAAAACTGTTGACGTGGCAACATTTTATGTGTACATTGGCGATATGTAATATTTCTAAATAGGTGAAAAAATTATGCAAAGAGTAAATGTACGTGAAGCCAGACAACAGATCAGCCGTCTGCTGGACGCGGTGGCGGCTGGAGAAGAAATCGTTATCATGCGCCACGGCAAACCGGCAGCCCGCTTGCTCCCGGCTCCAGAGATTGAAACAGGAAAAATGCGTTTTCCCGACCGCAGCACCTTGAGGGCCATAGTTCCTCCGGCAAAACTGTCGGCAGCAGAATTAATACGGGAAATGCGTGATGAACGAGGATAAAGGCGGCTACTATCTGGATACCAGCGCACTTCTACCTTATTATAGAGAGGAGAAAACAAGCCTGGCGATACAGAATTTCCTATCCTCTCTCAGGGTTCCTGTCGGCATCAGCGATCTTACCGGATTGGAGTTTGCTTCTGCCCTTTCCCGTTGGATTCGCATGAATGAAATCACTGAGGCGCAGGCCGGTCTTGTGGAAAACGCCTTTGCAGAGGATACCCGTTCAGGTTTGTTCAGACGGCTTTCCATCACTACGAAACACTATCGGCAGGCGCAAAAATGGATTTCTTCCAGAAAAACAGCTCTTCGAACCCTCGATGCCTTACACCTGGCATGCTGCTTCGGGGCCGGAATAGAAATAGTGACTTGTGATGAAGTGCTGGCAATATCTGCGGATGTCCTGGGTATGCCCTGCCGCTTTGTCGCTGACAGCAAAATAAAATAGCTGAAATTATGCAAAAGGGGACATCCTTAAATAAGTAAATAACTATTGATCGCGCAAAGCGGAAGCGAACTTGATTATCAGAATGATACTCTTGCTCCTACATAGTAGAATCTCCCCACGTTTGATCCAAGAGCTTTATCCACATTTTCATCGAATATATTGTTTATCCCTCCGTAGATTTCGTATTGTTGCATGTTTCCAAAATTTTTTGAAACTGCAATATCCGTGAGCGTGTAGTCGTCGGCCTTTTCGTCGTCACTTTTGTACTGCCGGCCGACATGTCTGGTCATCAGGGTTGCTGAAAAATCATAACCGTTCAGAGGTGCCCCATATTTTGCAAACTCCTTAAGAATGTAATCGTTCTCAGGCGCTCCATATGGGCGCTGGCAGTTCGGCTCACTATATAAGTAATATGTGAGCCGGGCTGATCGCACCCCAAGGGCACTTCCGTTGGGCGCGTTCAGATG
>JAYEJK010000444.1:0-7484 GCA_034660535.1 Thermodesulfobacteriota bacterium
TGTGAGGTTACAAAATCCTCAAATCAGCGCTGCTGGTCCTGCGGTTTTGTAACCTCACAATCGGCCCAATCCGACCTGAATCTGAGCGCAATATTGTCCAACTTATTTTTACTTGAGCCCTTAAGTTAATTTCTGAATTAACATGGCAGATAAATTATATTTGTTGGTTGGGCTCGGAAATCCCGGGGACAAGTATTCGTCGACCAGACATAATGTCGGTTTTATTTTCTTGGATTATCTGGCCGAAAGGTTCTCTCTTATCTTCAAGGGTTCAAAATGGCAGGCGCTTCAGGTCAGGGCCATGCTTTGGAACACACCGGTTCTGCTGGTGAAGCCGGATACATACATGAATTTAAGCGGGGAGGCTGTTGGGGCGATCACCCGCTATTATCAGGTGCCGGCTGAAAGAGTGATCGTTGTCCATGATGATCTTGACCTGCCTCAAGGAAGGGTCAAGATTGTGGTCGGCAGGGGAGCGGGAGGACACAAAGGCATTATCTCCATTATTAATCATCTCGGGGGAACCGGTTTCCCCAGAATCAAGATCGGAATCGGCCGTCCTTCCGGTGAGATGCCGGCTGATCGATATGTCCTGGCTGGACTGGCTTCCGATGACCTTGATTGTCTGATGACCGGGATGAGTCATGTGGAGGAAGGTGTCCGCTTGATCATTGACCAAGGAATATCTGCCGCTATGAATCAAATCAACCCAAGGCGAACCGTTTTAGAGGCCTGATGTTTACTCCCTTACAAGGCAGAGTGTTTTCAACCTTTTTTTTTACCCCCTAGTGAACTTTTATTATTGCATGGTTCCAATCCTGATTTCCTAACCCCGACAGACTCCTTGCTAATTTTAAAAAATGTGTTATACTGCTTTCTTTTGTTTTCCAGTATTGAGAAAATAGCAGGTTTTTTATCTTGAATAATCCTGTCTTTGTACATTATTTCAGCCTGGGACAGTGATCTGAGGAGATTATTGTGTTTAATGTTGGGGACATGGCAGTTTATCCTTCTCATGGAGTTGGAAAGATAGAGTCCATCGAGGATAGAAAGGTCGGGCAAAAGGTGTTGTCGTTCTATGTGCTTAAAATTCTCGGTTCCAGCATGGTAATTATGATTCCAACGTCCAACAGTGAGAGTGTGGGATTGAGGACGATAATCTCCGACGTTGAGGCTGCGGGAGTCTATGACATCCTGAAAGATCAGAATGTGCAAATACAACCTCAACCGTGGAACCAGCGTTATCGTGATTACATGGAAAAAATCAAGACCGGTTCCGTAAATCAGATTGCATCCGTTCTGCGTGATCTGTATGTATTGAAAGAATCCAAGACCCTCTCCTTTGGCGAACGAAAAATGATGGACACAGCCACACATCTTCTGACAAAGGAACTGGCGTTGGCAGGTCAGGTGGAAGAAAGAGAGGTTGAACAAACAATAGAGAAGATTTTTTCTTAATTCGTTTCTTTGATTTTTCCCCTGATGTTTTACCCCCTGAAGGGCACAGCCATATCTCATAAAGTGACACCTGTCGCCCCACCTGAAAGCCATTTGACAGTGGGCAAATTTTTTTTCGTAATTCCCAATTCGTAATTCCTAATTGCACAGTGACCCTCAAAATAGTCAGTACTTCTGTTTTAATGTCGAGCCTTGGGCTTCAGGTCAGAGACTTGATCTGTTTCTGGCGCAGAATAATCGGGTTCCTGGTGCGACCCGTTCAATGGTTCGGAACCTAATCCGTTCCAATCTGGTTCTGCTGAATGGGCAGAGGCGTAAAGCCGGTTACCGTCTCCGATCAGGAGATGAAATCAAGGTAATTATTTCGCCGCCCGAGCCGTCATCTCTGATCCCTGAAGATATTTCGTTTGAGATAATTCATGAAGATGACGACCTGATAGTGTTGTCAAAACCGCCGGGAGTAGTCGTCCATCCCGCAGCCGGGCACAAGACCGGAACCCTGGTTCACGGGTTATTGTTTCATTGCAATGATCTTTCCGGGATCAACGGTGAGATGCGGCCGGGAATTGTCCATCGTCTGGACAGGGATACGTCCGGGATAATGGTCGTTGCCAAGAACGATCAGGCGCATCACAATCTTGTGAATCAATTTAAGGCAAGGAAAGTAAAGAAGATCTATCATGCCGTTCTTGCCGGTTGTCCGGAAGCGCTTAAAGGCCGTATCTCTCTACCAATCGGGAGACATCCCGTGAACAGAAAGAAAATGGCTGTTCTCAAATTCGGGGGCAGGGAGGCGGTCACGAATTGGAAGATTCTTGAAAAGTTCTCAAATTTTTTTTCATATGCCGAATTGGAGCTTGAGACAGGGCGAACTCATCAGATAAGGGTCCATATGGCTGAGAAAAATTGTCCGGTTGCAGGTGATGAGGTCTACGGCCGAAAGGACCGGAGGTGTGCTTTACTTGGGATCAAGCGCCAGTGTCTTCATTCCAGCGTCTTGGCCTTCATTCATCCCTCCAGCCGGAAAGTAATGCGTTTTACTGCGCCACTCTGGCCGGATATTGCCTCTGTCCTGGACAAGTGTCGAATGATGAATGATGAGTGATGAATGACGAAGAATAGGGTCGTGGCAATCACTGGCTGCATAGGGTCCGGCAAGACACGGGTTGCTCGTTATCTACAGAGGATCGGTGGTGTTGAATATATTGATGCAGACACAATTTGCAGGGATCTGCTGAGACCAGGGGCATTAGGGTGGAATGCGTTTGTAGATGCCTTTGGCCGTAAGTTCCTCAAGAAGGATGATGAGACAATAAACCGTCCGGTTTTGCGTGATGCTATTTTTAAGGATATCGAACTTCGTGCAAGGGTTAATGCAATCCTCCATCCCATGGCAAGGGAGTCTATAAGTGAGATGGTCGGCCGATATTCAGAAGGTTCCACGGGCAGGTTGGTGCTTGTTGAGGCGCCGTTGCTGTTTGAAGCGAAATGGGAAGATGACTTTGATTCAGTGATTGTAGTTTATAGCACAAAAGAACAATGTATTGAGCGATTGCGGAGACGTGACCACACAAGCATTCAAGATGCCGAAGCAGCGTTTGCCGCGCAGGGGCCGATAGCCGACAAGGTTTTAAGGGCTCATCATGTAGTTGAAAATACCGGCGCCTGGGCGAATACTTGTTTGCAGCTTCTTCATTTGAATGTATTACTATGGGGTAAAAGCACTGTAATCGTTCACAGGCCCTCCATCTGAACGCGCCCAAGAACGATTACATTCTTAGGGCTCAAATAAAAATAACTTGTACATCTTCCATCTCATCTTCAGGCCGTTTGGGGCCGATTGTGAGGTTACAAAATCCTCAAATTAGCGCTGCTAGTCCTGCGGTTTTGTAACCTCACAATCGGCCCAATCCGACCTAAATCTGAGAGCAATATTGTCCAATTTATTTTTACTTGAGCCCTTAAGGAGTCTGCAAAATATGGGGCACCTTTGAACGGTTACGTTTGAGTAGTTACGTTGTTTGAAAAAAATGTCTTGACAGCATGAATGTTAATAAATATTATGCGCCTAGTCCTGATGCGACTGTTCAATTATTATTCCTGCCTATTTGATATATCGGTTAAAAATTTACTCCTGAAGTATCCTATTTCAATCTCTGGGTAGAAAGTATTTTAGGGTGGGCTGTGCCTACCGGATTATGGCTGCCGGCTTGGAAAAAGCGTAAACAACAAAACAAAGGATGCAAACGGTTAAATTAAATTATATCCGGATAGTTGAACAGGATACATCTTGAATTATTTACTTAGGGTCAGAAACCGCATTCCGATTTTATAGTGTTCCGTCTCGACTCAGTTTTCCGTCTTCGAATCAACATCCTCGAATAATTATCGTTTTAGAGATTTTGCAATATCAGCCGGATGAATGCGTTATGGCCCATCTAGCTGGTTGCAAACGATCATGGGGTCAAAAGCTGCCGGATCGCAAACCATTTGTCAGTAATCGTTCACAGGCCCTCCATCTGAACGCGCCCAACGGAAGTGCCCTTGGGGTGCGTGATCAAGGCTGCTTGCTATAGACTCACTACTCACTATGCGCCGGCAGTCCTGAACGCGTGCAGGTAAGCGAGCCAGCGAGACTTTGGATGCAGCGCAGGTGAACGCTTATTTACCTTGAATAATGTTTAGGGTCTGGAAAGAAATAACTTGGATTTTCCGTTTCCGAACTGTATCACACTTTTAGCCGGTTTGACATCCCCGAAATCCTCACCGTAGCCCTGCTACGCTTGCGGTTTCGTGAATATCAAACCGACTAAATCTGCAACACATTTCGGATCGGAATTACCCAAGTTATTTCTTTCCAGACCCTTAATTAACCGAAATAGTGTCTGTTTTGAGTTTTTGTTCAGGCGCTAAGTATCCGTAGCAACCGCTTTTTTATGAGGGAAGGAGAAATTTTTTTATGAATCTTAGCGAGTTAAAGCTTAAGAAAATTAATGAGTTGACCACGATGGCCAAGGATCTGAATGTTGAAGGAGTCAGCAACCTCAGAAAACAGGAGATGATATTTGCCATTCTCAAAGCCAGTGCTGCCCGTGCAGAGAAAAACGGGCATAACCGAGGAAACGGAGTTCTTGAAATCCTGCCGGACGGCTTTGGTTTCTTGCGCGCTCCTGATTATAATTATCTCCCCGGTCCTGATGACATTTATGTCTCTCCTTCCCAGATCCGTCGCTTAAACCTTCGCACAGGCGATACGGTTGAAGGGTTTATCCGTTCACCCAAAGAGGGTGAACGTTATTTTGCCATGCTAAAGGTAGACGGGGTGAATTTTGAATCACCGGACGATAGTAGATATAAGACGCTTTTTGCAAATCTGACTCCTCTCCACCCAAACGAATGTTTAAAACTCGAGCTGGAACCCGACAATTATTCAATGCGGATCATGGATTTCATGGCACCGATCGGTAAAGGCCAGCGTGGGCTGATAGTAGCCCCGCCACGTACCGGAAAGACCGTGCTCATAAAGGATATAGCAAACAGCATCAAAAAGAATCATAAGGAGATCATATTAATTGTACTGCTGATTGATGAACGTCCCGAGGAAGTGACGGATATGGCAAGAAGCGTTAATGCAGAGGTCATCAGTTCTACATTTGATGAACCGCAGCAGCGTCATATTCAGGTTGCGGAGATGGTTCTCCAGAAGGCGAGGCGTCTTGCGGAACATAAGAAGGACGTAGTGATTCTATTAGACAGTATCACGCGTCTTGCCCGCGCTTACAACACCGTGATCCCGCCGAGCGGCAAGATACTCTCCGGCGGAGTTGATTCAAACGCGCTACATCGACCCAAACGGTTTTTCGGATCTGCTAGAAATCTTGAGGAAGGCGGCAGTCTTACGATTATTGCGTCGGCGCTGATCGAAACCGGAAGTCGTATGGACGAGGTGATCTTTGAGGAGTTTAAAGGCACTGGTAATATGGAATTGGTACTTAACCGGAAGATGGCGGATAAGCGCCTGTATCCGGCAATTGATATTAACAAATCCGGAACCAGAAAGGAAGAATTGCTGCTGGCGCCTGATGTTATGAACCGGATGTGGATACTAAGAAAACTCCTGTCGCCCATGAATCCGATCAATGCCATGGAATTTTTGTTGGATAAGATGAAAGGGACCAAGGACAACATGGAATTTTTTGCTTCCATGAACGGATGATTTCTTCGTAAAAAAAATTGATTTATTGATACAATTGATTGCAAAATGGTCAA
This sequence comes from Thermodesulfobacteriota bacterium, assembly GCA_034660535.1. Lineage (GTDB taxonomy): Bacteria > Desulfobacterota > Desulfobulbia > Desulfobulbales > DAOVYS01 > DAOVYS01. The sequence continues at coordinate 5,728 of JAYEJK010000444.1, forward strand.
TATAGGTTAAAATATGCGGTTTCTTGGTAGGAAATAACCAAGTGAGTAATTTGGCCGGCTGGTTTTACATCGCTGTATATCGCTTTATATTTCAAGCTGTGTAACTATTCGGCAGCGCTCCACAGGAAGGCGATCAGGCCGACCAGCATACCAGTGTATAGCTGATCACCCTGATCACCTCCCTGTGAAGCGCCCCGCAGGAAGTGCCCTTGGGGTGCGCTGTCAAATAGTTACAATTCGGTGGTTTTAGTGCCTTAGTGGTAATTTTCTTGTTTTTTGTGGCAGAAAAACTCTGAAGTTATATGTGACGCCCGCGGTGCCACATGTTTTAAGGCACTTATACCCCTCAGGGGGGTACTGAACAGAGTCCAGGACCTTTTAAAATTTCCAGTTTATCTGGGTTAGCTATTTTTCGGCATCAAGCCGAATATTTACCAAGCTGTTTTGGAGGATTATATAAAATGAAACAAGGTATTCATCCTGAATACAATAAAATTGTAGCCCAGTGCGCCTGCGGCAATAAAGTGGAACTTGGATCCGTTAACAAAGAAATAAGGGTAGAGATCTGTTCCGCCTGCCATCCATTTTTTACCGGTAAGCAGAAGCTGGTTGACACTGCCGGTCGAGTTGAAAAATTTCTCAAAAAATACGGCCGGACTCTGGACAAGTAATATTTTTTACCCGCCATGTTTGCACAACTGGAAAATATTGGAGAAAAGCGTCAGGAACTTGAAAAACGCCTTTCAGATCCCTCCTTGATAGCTGATCATGTTCAATTCCGTACCGTGGCAAAAGAGCATGCCCACATTTCCAAGCTTTATGACCTCTATTCCAAGTATCAGTTTGTGGAAAAAGAGTTGAAGGAAAATCGTGAGATGCTGAATGAAGAGGAAGACGAAGAGATGCTTGACCTGGTGAGAACCGAGATCAAGGAACTAAGCGCCAAAGCCGAGCAAGTTGAAAATGATATTCTCCTCCTTCTTCTACCCAAGGATCCCAATGATGAGAAGAACATCTTGCTTGAAATCAGGGCCGGAACCGGAGGGGATGAGGCTGCTCTTTTTGCTGCGGATCTATTCAGGATGTACTCCAGGTTTGCCGAGTTTCAGGGATGGAAGGTCGAGGTCATGAGCAGCAGTCCCATCGGTATCGGCGGATTTAAGGAGATTATCGCCCTGATCAGCGGCAATATGGTTTACAGTAAACTCAAATTCGAATGCGGAGTTCACAGGGTACAGAGAGTGCCAGAGACCGAGGCCCAGGGAAGGATCCACACCTCTGCCGTTACAGTTGCCGTGATTCCGGAAGTAGAAGAAGTTGAATTGGATATTGAACCAAATGAACTCCGGATCGACGTGTTCCGTTCATCCGGTCCCGGCGGACAGAGTGTAAACACGACCGATTCCGCTATCAGGATCACCCATCTTCCTACCGGTCTGGTGGTCACCTGCCAGGACGAGAAATCCCAGCATAAGAACAAGGCAAAGGCATTAAAGGTCTTGAGGGCCAGACTGCTTAACCAGATGGAGCAGGAACGTCATGACAAGATTTCTGAAGACCGGAAGACCCAGGTCGGATCAGGTGACAGGAGCGAGCGAATCCGCACATACAATTTCCCCCAGGGTCGCGTAAGCGATCACCGCATCAATCTGACCCTATACAAACTTGACGATATTCTGCTGGGAAAACTCGACGTAATCATTTTTCCATTGATTGCACACTTCCAGGCCGAGGCCTTGAAAATAGTTCACTAAGGG
>JAYEJK010000445.1:0-7456 GCA_034660535.1 Thermodesulfobacteriota bacterium
CTAAAGAGGTCACTTTTGACTATATAACCAAGGATACGGATCAAATAGATGTGTTCGGTTTGACGCCTCCATTTGACGTGTTTTCGCCGTCAGTCCTGCGGCCGGAACCACTTGGAAAAATCCGATTCGTGGTTGATGTGAATGTTGGAAAACTGGCAACCTTTTTAAGGATGTCGGGTTTTGACACCTTTTATAAAAATGGGATGACCGATCCTGAACTCGCGGAAATCTGTGAGCAGGAAAAAAGAATCCTCCTCACAAAAGACCGTAACCTGCTGAAAAGGAAAAATGTGATATTCGGTCATCTGGTGCGAGAAGTCGATCCCCAAAAACAACTTGCCGAAATAATTAATTTATTTTCTTTGCTTGACAAGGTTTCACCGTTTTCCAGATGTCTTGTTTGCAATGGAATGTTGGTTCCTGTTGCCAAAGAACGGATAATTCACCGGCTTGAACCCTTGACAAAAAAGTATTACGATTCATTTCACATCTGTCCGGACTGCTACAAATTGTACTGGCAGGGGTCTCACAGGGAAAAGATGGAGAAGGTGCTTAACAAATTATTCAAGACGGTTACCAAACATGAAAGTAAACGGTGTCAATTACAGAACCATCTGGCCGGACACAAAAGACGACAAAATCATCCACATTATAGATCAGCGCCATCTTCCTCATGAGTTTGTTGTGGAAGATTTAAAAACCGTACAAGATTTTGAAACAGCCATTCGGGACATGCATGTACGCGGCGCCGGTCTTATCGGTGCGACGGCCGGGTTTGGAATGTATGTTGCCGCTCTTTCCGCCCCTGAAAATAATGCGGACGAATATATAAAGGAATCATCAAAAAAAATCCTGGCCACTCGTCCTACTGCCGGTAATCTTGCATGGGCTGTTGAAAAGCAGCTCCTGGCAATTGCCGCGGAACAGAGCCTTGAAGCAAAAATTAAAGCAAGTTTTTCAACCGCCTGCGCGATTGCTGATGAAGATGCAGAATTCTGCAGAAATATTGGGCGGCACGGTAAAAATATAATAGAAAAAATAAGCCTTTTGAAACCAAATTCGGTTGTTAACATACTGACTCATTGCAATGCAGGCTGGCTCGCCTTTGTGGATTACGGTTCTGCAACAGCTCCGATTTATGCGGCTCACCGGGCGGGGATCAAGGTGCATGTGTGGGTTGACGAGACACGGCCCTGGTTGCAGGGCGCCAAGCTCACCGCCTGGGAATTGAAAGAAGAGAGAATTCCCCACACGCTGATCCCGGACAACACAGGTGGTCATCTGATGCGGAACGGGTTGGTGGACATAGTGATAGTGGGCACGGATCGTACAACAAGAACAGGAAATGTTGCCAACAAGATCGGCACCTATCTAAAAGCGGTGGCAGCGTATGATAACCAGGTACCTTTTTACGTCGCCCTCCCCTCTTCAAGCTTTGACTGGAATATTGGTGACAACATCTCGGACATCCCTATTGAACAGAGATCATCGGATGAAATAAAATATGTGTCCGGAAGGACGGCTGACGGAGGGATTGAAACAGTTCTTATTGCCCCGGAACAAACCAAAACCGCAAATTACGGATTTGACATTACTCCATCAAGGCTGGTGACAGGACTTATTACGGAAAGAGGTGTTGTTGAGGCCCGGGAAGATGCTATTCTCAAACTTTATCCGGAGCATCAATAAATATAATTCACATCGTAACCATTCAGAGGTGCCCCCTATATGGAGCGCCTGAGAACGATTACATTCTTAAGGGGTCTGCAAAATATGGGGCACCTCTGAACAGTTACGATTCCTCAGTATGTAACCGTTGAATAACCGTGTCGTGAAACAGGGGCCTGAATTCCCTTATTTTTGTGTTGTCTCTGTCCGGATGCACCCTGTTTGTAAGCAAAACCATCACAATTTCCTTTTCCGGGTCTATCCAGAAGGAGACGCCCGTAAACCCCACATGACCGATGCTTGTTTTTGACAGATACCGTCCACCGCTTGAACCGGTGGCTGATGGTGTGTCAAAACCAATAGCCCAACTACTTTCTTTAACGACATTTTGCCTTGTTAGAAAATTTATGAGATCCGCATTGTTGTAATTTTTGTGAACAGCCCTTCCCTTCCACTGGTCAAAAATGGCTTCCGTTAAACCAAGTACGCTTTGAATGTCACCGAACAGGCCGGCCTGACCTGATATTCCTCCAACCGAAAAAGCGTTGTCGTCGTGGACCTCTCCTTTGAGGACCTTGCCGCGCCATTTACAATCCTCGGTAGCGGCAAAGCGCTTTACTTCTTTTTTGTTTTCGTTTAACGGCCTGAAAAAAATTCCCTCGGCCAGACCAAGCGGTTCAAAAACCTTTTTTTTTACATAATGATCAAGCCTCATCCCTGATTTATTCTCAATCATCCAACCGGCTATCATGTAACCAAGATCGCTGTATATTGCCCTTTTCCCTGTTTCATATTCAAGAGGCTCATCCATAACATAAGATTTAAGCGCATCTTTTCTTTTATCCTTAGGCAGATCCAGCAGTCTTTCATAATAGGGCCTGTGGGCAGGAAGACCTGAACAGTGATTCAGAAGGTGAAAAAGGGTGATATTTCTCTTTTCCGGCCCAACCTCTTTTTTAAAAAAAGAAGGAATTGTATCAAAAAGAGAACATTTTTTTTCTTTTATCAGGCAGAGAACGGCAAGGGTGACGGCAAAGGGTTTGGTGAGTGAGGCAAGATCAAAAAAAAACCCGGTATCCAGTTTTTCTAATTCCGGATACCGGGTTGCGTAACCAAATGATTTTATTAATCTCTTTCTTTTGTTGGGCGCGCCATACGAAATACCTGCCACTGCCCCTGGAAAAACTCTATTTTCTATTGCCTTACCAAAAATATCATCAAGGAAATGTGAATTCGACATTAATTAATAAAAACTTTCCTGTATTTATCCATATCCTCCAGCGCCTTTCCGCTTCCCAATACAACGGAGATGAGAGGATCTTCAATAACGTTGCACTTTATTTTTGTTTCTTTTTGGATCAGCTTATCCAGACCTTTGAGAAGAGCGCCTCCACCGGTCAGATACATTCCGTCCGCATTTATGTCAACCACAAGGTCCGGAGGAGTTTTTTCAAGGGCCCTTCTTATAGCATCAATCACGGCGTAAACAGGTTCCTCAATGGCCTTTCTTATCTCTTCCGCTGACAAGGATATCTCTTTTGGTGACGAGGTGATTGAATCCTTTCCTGAAATATTGTACAGGGAAGAGAGTCCCTCCACAGGATGTGCTGATCCTATTTCCATCTTGCATTTTTCAGCCGTATTTTCACCAACCTGAATTCTGTAGTTTTTAAGAAGATAGCGGCTGATCGTCTCATTTATTTCATCTCCTGCTACACGGACGGATTCACTGTAAGCCACGGAGGAAATAGAAAGTACAGCCACCTCGGTTGTGCCGCCTCCTATATCAATCACCATCTGGCCCTTGTTTTGTGAAATATCAATATTTGCGCCGATTGCAGCAGCCATAGGCTCCTCAATCAGGTAGACCTTTCGCACGCCTGATTCCTCTGCTGAATCAATCACCGCCTTTTTCTCAATCTGAGTTATTCCGGCAGGAACGCAAATTACCGCTTTTGGTTTAAAAAAACGGGACATCCTCTGAATTTTAAGGAAAAACTCCTTTATCATTGCCTGAGCCACGTCAAAATCAGCGATTACGCCATCCTTCAGGGGTCTTACGGCGGCAATGTTATGAGGAGTCCTGCCTATGTAGTTTTTGGCTTCCTGTCCCACAGCCAGAATCTTTCCCGTATCTTTTTCATAAGCCACCACAGAGGGTTCATTAAGAATGATGCCCTTTCCTTTTACATAGATAAGGGTGTTGGCCGTACCCAGGTCCATGGCCATGTGTTTTGAAAACAGATTTGAAAAATTAAAGAATCTCATCTCAATATTCTATTTAAGTTGGCAACCCTGGTTTAGAGGTTCAGGGGTTCAAAGGTTGACGCAGTGCCGGTGAACGTTTACTAATCATGAACCGTTTATCCACCCGAGAAAAAGTCGCTGAGCCAGTTTGGAAACAATGTCAATTTCTCTCTTTTCCCACCTTTCAGCGCCCTTCTTAACAAGTCCCATTCCCCCTTTTAAATCGGTATTGGGGATATTCATGGGAATCCCTACAAAATTTGAAAAAAAACCAAATGACTCATCTCTGTTTAAGATAAAGGATCTCTCTTTATTCTCAACTATCCTTTCGCGTACCAATTTTTTTTCTCTTTTTATACACCACCCGAGCAAACCATCATATGAAAAAAAACTCAAATCAAATTCCCTTATTCTGAACTTTTTATTTACCGCGTCTGCTTCGCAGCACATAACAATATGGTCGGGCACTACAAATAATACCGTGGAAAGCCTTAGCCCTTTCCCAATGATTTCATAACCTTTTCTTAAAATCTCCTTTTTTTCACCATACATTGAAATAATTTTATCCATATTCTTAGAAATTTCCAACAGGTTCAGCAATTTTCCGTTTTCCTCTTTTTCCTTTACTGATTCTACCAGAGAAAAGGCTGTCAGGGCCATGTGCCCAAGTATCCTTTCTTTCTTTTCCGTAAGCGTATAGCTTTTTTTTGTGTCTACATATAATACTCCGGCCTTAGAAGGAAGAGGTACAGCCAGAAGAGATTTTATTTCTTCATCCTTTTTATAAAACTTCAGGGTCGTAGTGCTTCTCTCAAAATAATGAGCAGGTATGGATTTCTGTTCACGATATACCCATCCCACAATACCTTCCCCTGGAAATATGCGGCAATCCCAATCTATTTGCTTACTAAAAGAATGACAACAGTAGAGTTTAATCCCGTTTTTCTCATGTTTGTCAACCACAAAAAGAGCCGCCGTATATGCCTCCATAACATTACAAACCAGATCAATAAAATTCTGAACTCTTTTTGAGCATCCGACCATTTTTTACTAACCCGGATAAACTGAAATTCTTTAAAGTTCCTGGACTATTTTCAGTACCACCTGAGGGGTATAAGTACCTTAACAGCTGCGTGTAACTATTTAAAAATTTTAATCTTTTTGATTTCTTGCCACTCATTTCAGTACCCCCTTGAGGGGTATAAAAAACAAGAAAATTACCACTAAGGGAATAAGCTCTCAATTTCTCGTCGGTTTGAGGCAAAGCTTCGCTGTATTTTAAAGCGAAAATTCAATCATGATTATAATAATTTTATTGACTATTATTATTGAATTTTTTTAAGATTTTTACTATATTTATTTCTCTGATTTTTCATCTTTTTTATCTTTTTGAATTGCGTACTTTTCACTGTCTTCTCAAAGGTGTTTTTTGTCCTTCCATGCCTTTTCCACAGTTAAAAATTCGTTTTCAAAGTATAATTATTCTCTATACCTTCCAAATAACTGGTATTCCCCTTCAATGAATTACCGTAATTCCTTGGGGCCTCGACTCTTTGAATTCCCGCCTCGCGGGAATAACGAAAGAACATAATAATTTTATCAATGATTAAAATTCGAAAATTCAAGTATATTGAAAAGGACAATACTAACCCAGATAAACTGGAATTTTTAAAGGTCCTGGACTCTGTTCAGTACCCCCCTGAGGGGTATAAGTACCTTAACAGCTGCGTGTAACTATTTAAAAATATTTCACCTTTTTGATTTCCTGCCAGAAAAAACAAGAAAATTACCACTAAGGTACTAAAAAATTGTTAATAATTCATTTAAAACTTGTTGAAAACTTAAAAACTGATTTTTTCAACAAATTTTAAACTATTTTTTTCTAATAAAAAAATATATTACTTTTAACCTCTTAGATATTTTTTCAACAAACTAACAGGCCTAATAATTATTATCTTATATATTTATACATATTCTATTTATTAAGGATGTTAACTATGAATTTTAATATAAATATTCTTCGTAAAGATTTTTTTTCTTCCCTGTCCATGGTTCAAAGTATAACCCAAAAAAATGCAACTATTGCCATTCTATCTAATGTTTTAATTGAGACTAAAAATAATTCAATTGAAATAACCGGAACAGATCTGGAGATAGGGGTAAAACAAACCTTATCAGCAGAAATATTATCGCCTGGATCCATTACGCTTCCTTCCAGGAAACTATTTGAAATAATAAGGGAATCTGAAGATGAGTCTTTGAATATAAAGGTATACGAGAATAATTGGGTCAAAATAGAAGGTAAATCAAGTAATTATAGAATTGCAGGTATGCCGGCTGAAGAATTTCCTTCATTTCCTGAATATAGTAAAGAAGGTCTTGTAAAATTGGGTACTGATGTAATCAAAAAAATGATTGACAAAACAAGTTTTTCCATTGCCCAGGGAGAAGATAACCAGTTTGCTCTTGGAGGGGCGCTGATTGAAAAAGGGACAGGGGAAGATGGGAAAAATCTGATAAAGATGATTTCTTCCGACGGACACAGATTGTCCTATATGGAAGTGAATGTCGAAGATAATATTGATAATCTTAATATAGGTGATACCACACTGATACCAAGAAAAGGTATTTTGGAGATGAGGCGCTTTTGTGATGAAGATGATTTTATTTATTTGGGATTTGAAGAAAAACAGGCGGTTATAAAAAAGGAAAACGCTGTTATGATAATAAAACTCATGATTGGTAGTTTTCCAAAATATAATCAAATTATTGATGCGGTTAATAGAGATAAATTTATTAATATAAAAAGAATATCTTTTCTAAATTCTATGAAAAGAATCAATTTATTTGCAGAGGATTTATACAATATAGTGAATTATGTTATTGAAGATGAAAACATGATTTTATCTTCTGAAAGTATGGATATAGGAAGTGCGAAAGAATATATTACAATTGAGAATAAAGGAGATCCATTAAACCTTAATTTTAATGGTAAATATTTTATAGATACTATGCAAGTAATGAAAAGTGATGATCTTTATATATATATAGGTTCGAATGAAAGTCCTTGTCTTATTGTCGGAGATGATGATCAAGGATTTATGAGTGTTATTATGCCTATGAAAGTTTGATATGTATTTAAAAAAAATATTGCTATGAGGATATATTGTTTTGTCTGAAGAAAACGAAGTTTACAGTGCTGAACAGATAAAGGTGTTGTCCGGTCTTGAAGGAGTCAGGATGAGACCTTCAATGTATATCGGCAATACAAGTGAAGGAGGTCTTCATCATCTGATTTCCGAGGTGGTGGATAACAGTATTGATGAAGCCATGGCAGGTTATTGTTCCCATATAAAGGTGACAATTCATAAGGATAACAGTGTCAGCGTAGAAGACGACGGGCGTGGTATTCCCTCTGAAATTCATCCCATTGAAAAAATATCCGCTTTGGAGCTTGTTATGTGCACCCTTCATGCAGGCGGTAAGTTTGATAATTCAAGCTACAAGGTTTCAGGTGGTCTGCATGGGGTCGGCGTGTCGG
>JAYEJK010000446.1:0-1712 GCA_034660535.1 Thermodesulfobacteriota bacterium
TAATTCTTTCCTCACTTTGCATTGACGTTTTTTGCACGGACAAACAAGTTTGTCCATGCCACCCATCAGGCAGTTACAAAAAATGGTGCAAGGCTTTCCTCCCCCAAATCCGTTATAATCAGAAAAACTCTTCTCGCTCTGCATCTGAATATGCCTCTTTCAGCCAGGTCATTGCCTGCCAGGTACCGCGCTCCATTATTCGGGCTTTTATTAAATCGGCATGCTCAATTTTATCTATTTTATCAGGATCATATTCCCAAAAAAAACAATGGAGAAACTTCGGGATTCCAATATTATGTTTTTTCACCTAATATCCTTTTCTTGTACGCCTGACGTTGTGTCTTGAGGTAGTGAAGGAAGTCCAGATACTAATGGTTTGGTTTGGTTCGGTTAGTCCGTGTACTCATTAGAGAATTCTGCTTTCCGAAAAAAATATCCTGGTGAAGTTGGTAGAATGCTTTTTTAATTTGCTTCATGTCAGGTTTGGTTTCCCATTTTAGGGGAATTAAAAGGTCAACCTGAAATTCATTAATAAGTCTGCTGACCTCAATCGGTTCTACCCACAAATCCTTCTTTCCGGCTTCTTCAAGAATATTCAGCCAGTCAAAAGAAAATTTTTTCGCGATAAAAAAAATGTCCGCATAGTCTTTTGGCTCCATCCGACTTAATGCACAAATTTTGTTTGATAAAATATTTCTCCAGTTATCAACTCTGTTAAAGAGTTCGAATTTTTCGATACTTCCATAATGAAAAGACACATCGTTTATAAAATCGACCTTCAGGTTCAACTGTTCTTTTTCTAAAAAAATACGGACAAAAGTCTCTGAAGCAGTTGAAACCGTTATGTCTAGAGGGGATGATTTAAAATAATTTACTATTATTTCGCATTGCTGCTTAAATTTTGGGTGGTTATTGACAAAAAGATCCAAATCATCAGAATATCTGTGATTAAGATAACACCGACTGAGCGCTGTCCCGCCTGAAAGATAAAAATCCACTTCAAGCTGCTGGATAATTAACAAGATCTCATCTTGAAAAGGATAAAGACTATTTAAATAATATCCCTCTGGCATATATATATTTATTACGTAACTCTTTTGGGTATAACCTCGTGAGGACTCCATCACTCAACGCCTCTTTCAGCATGTGCCTGGGAATAAGTCTTATAAGAGTATACCAATCATAGGTTGATAAAAGCCGACGAAAAACTGTTGCATTGTCAAAAAAAGGCACTGAGTCAATTTCACCGGATATATAGCGATACAACTGATCTACATCAATATCAGTGTCCCAGAAGACTTTTGATATAATTTGTTTTTTATCTTGTAGTGATAATTTTCGCATAATTGGTTGGTTTATCGTTTTCTATCAGAATATACAGACCTCGTAAACATATCGTCAAATATGTGCTGATTTCTGGACAAATCGCTTCGATTTCAGACTGGAGTTAAGTTGTCAGTGATCAGTTGTCAGTTTTCAGTGGGCGGTAGTACTGACAACCAATTTCCGTGCATCCTGCCAGCAATGAAGATCTTCAAATCTATTTATGGTTGGCATGGTTTTATTGTTAGATTCTAATCTTTTTTGATATCTCCTGTAAAACAGCTTCCAAATCACCGCCGCCGGATTTTTCAACAATAACTTTTGAACCAACAATCACATGTTTATGATGTGGATATGTCTTGATATCCGGCCAATGTGGCGCATTATCC
>JAYEJK010000447.1:0-7396 GCA_034660535.1 Thermodesulfobacteriota bacterium
AATTATCCGGCGCTTTAATGATTCGAGTCATGCGCATTTATGAAATCGCCTGGTCACCGAGCCAAAAAGGAGACACGGACAAACAAGTTTGTCCATGCCACCCATCACCCATCGCCTCCCCCAAATTCGTTATAATCAGGGAATATTGAATATCGAAATGTGGATATTTTTTTTGAGAAAAAGGTCAATCTGTGAGGGGGGAAACGTAAGCAGGATGGGATGCTCTTTTAAAATTCAAAAACTCAAACGGCAAAAATCGCCGAACCATCACATCAGTTGACCCGCAACGGGAGCATTCCCAAAAAGTAGGAAATAATTACAGTCTCTTGATAGTCACCAACTACTTGGTCCAGCGTATATCTTGATGTATTGGAAAAACAAAGTTTCGCTGATTTGCATAGGATAAACCATCGTCATTCCGGAATGACGAGGAAATTAATTGTTCCGTGTTTTTGCCCATAGGGCAGTATGTTCTATATTTCCTACTTTTTGGGAATGCTCCCCCCCCCGCAACTCGTATCCGATTTTTTGTGAAGATTCAAGGCCGTAGCTACTGCCAATTAAGCGGTAAATCCATGGCGGGCAACTGATATAGGCCGTTAGCCTTTATTTATCATCTTGACAAAGAGCGCTTCCTGATGTACATTTAGATGCACACATAAGGGGGCATTACAATGAAAATTATTGCATTTACCGATTTTCGTAAAAGGGCATCAGGTTTCATAACCGAGGTGGAACATGGTGAAACGATTGTTCTTATACGTCGCGGGAAGCCAGTGGCCGAAGTTATTCCGTTTTCCGATAAATTCAGGACACCTTCATGGAAGCAACCGGGTATCCGTTTGCAAATTTCAGGAAGCGATTTATCTTCCGCTATCATTGAAGAGCGTGAGACTAATAGATGAGACTCTCCGTTGATTCATCATCCCTTGCTAAAAGGTATATCCAGGAAGATGGTAGCGAAAAAATGGACAGTTTGTTGTATCATGCATCGGAGTTAGCTCTCTGTATTATTTTAGTACCCGAAATCATTTCTGCGCTTAACCGGCGACAGCGAGAAGAAGTTTTAACAGTTACGGACTATCGGAAGGCAAAGCGGCAATTACTGGATGATGTCCATGACGCTACTGTTCTTCAGGTCACTCCAGCGGTGATCTCACGTTCACTAAATCTGCTGGAAAAAAATGTATTGCGAGCAATGGATGCTATACATGTTGCTTGTGCTTTGGAATGGCAGGCAGATCTATTTGTCACTTCTGACAGAAGACAATTTGAAGCGGCCAAGAACGTAGGACTTCATACCGAATACATCGGCTAACCCTGCCCTTTACCCACAAATATTTATATCCATATATATCAATGGGTTACGAATATTGGGCAATAGCGCCATGCTGATCTCACTTTACATAAAAACAAGCACTTACGTGTTAGCTTTTATTTGAATTTCGACTTATGGGTAAAGGGCAGGGCTAACCCGGAGCTTGAGATGGACTGGGCAAAGCCGTGCCGCTTTTGGAAGACAGTGTTTAAAACATTGAAGCGATTCTACAATCTCCATTGACAGTTTGAGCAAAAATCGACCACGGGAAATACCAGAGAGCCGAAGATGTGATCTTGAAGAATATTCAGCTGACAGATGGAAGAATGGCACAGGAATACAATTGAGTGTAACCAAAATAGAACATGATGCCCTTCGGGCAAAAACACAGAACAATTTATTTTTTCGTCATTCCGGCTAACTACATGCCGGAATGACGACAGGTATGGACTGTTACGTTTTGGTTTTTTCCAATTACCAATGTTCTATTTTGGTTACACTCAATACAATTTATGGGAAAAGAGGAGTTTCCTGGCTGAAAAAACACGTTGTGAATTTTAACGGAATGGCGTCCGCTATCCCCATGTTGGGCCCTATTTGGGATTTCCGGTTAATACGGCTTAGGAACGGAGAGGAAATAAATTGAGCGTAATTATGTCACATTTATTAAATTCCTGTTCCTTAACAGCTTGTTAATGGATGACAAATCGTATAAGACAATATGCCGACAGACCAGCCGATATAGGTGTCATTATCCATCCCAGGCCGATTTTTATAAGCATTCTGGAACGTACCGTCTTCATTCCTCTTACAATGCCGACACCCACAACCGCCCCGACAATTGCCTGGGACGATGATACCGGCACTCCGATATGGGTAAACAGGTTCAGTGTCAACGCTTCGGCTAATATAGTAATCAGAGCTGAAAAAGGATCAAGCGGGGCGATTCCCTTACCAACTGTCATCATGACTTTTTTACTGTATGTGAGAACACCTGCTGCAATACTCAGGCCCCCGATTAAAGAGGCGTTTTGTACCGATAAGATTCCCGATCCCACATAAACTCCGGTAACATTGGCCACATTATTGCCGCCAAGGGCGTATGCAGCATAGCACCCTGCCGTGACAATTCCGGTGTAATACAAAAAATTCCGGTGGGTCATGTCGGTTATGGTTCTATCCAACAAATATCCTATAAATCGATGCAACAAATATCCGAGAATCAGGGCTAAAACCGGAGTAAATATCCAGCATGAAATAATTTTATACAATTTTGAAAATTCCGCTGTGCCCGAAAGTATACCTGCTCCGATAACAGCGCCGATGATAGCCTGGGAGGCTGAAGCGGGAATGGCAAGGAAGGTGAGGATGGCCATGGTGACTGCCGCCGCAAGGGCGCAGCAAAATGCGTCCGCAGGGAGAAGCAGTGAAAGATCACTCACTGTCCTCATACATTTCGGACCGTCAATAAGAGAACCCATTAACACGAATATCCCTGTCAGCAGGACGGCTGTCCTATATTTGACGATCCCTGTTGTAACCCCGGTTCCAAAAACATTGGCAGAGTCGTTGGCCCCAAGGCCCCAACCCAGAAAAATACCGCTCGTAATTTTCCACATGACCGCTATACCGTTCTCTGCAGGATAAGGACTCGCTCAGGTTATTTGATAACTTAGGTTAATAATCTGCAGGTGGTCGCTGGCATCTTCAATAACATCGCTTATCATGGTAAGATACGATATGAAATCAGAGAGTATTTTTCCCTCCCAGAAAGTATCAACCCGTACTTTTCGAACCTCTCTGATCAAATTCATCTTTATATCGTCAATCTTTTTCTCATATATCCTTATAGCCAGTGTTTTTTCACGAAGGTCCTCTCCTTTTAACATGGCCTTAAAGGTGATCATGAGAATCTCGCATATCCTTAAATTAAGAAATGCAACTCGAATACACTCATCATCAATCTGTTCCGGCAGTTCAATATCTATATAATGATACGCATTATCCTCAAGCAGATCAAAAATGTGATCGACTATTTCTACGAATTTGCACAAGTCAGGTCTGAGATACGGCAGAAAAGCCCCTTTATAAACACTTGAGATGATTTCTCTTCTGATGGAATCCCCTTCCCGTTCAAGATCGATAACTTTTCGCATGAGATTGCGGTCATGTTGCTCCAGGGCTCTCTTGAACAAGTCACACGCGTAACAGAGAAGTTTTATATGTCTCTGAATATTCTCTATCACCTTCTGTTCTTTCTTGCCGTGAGACAATACCTTATCAAAGATCATAATCTCTTCTCGCCCTCTTGATCAGCGCGGCTGACATGACATCCATCATGGCTACAACACCGACAATTTTTTTATCATCACATACAATCAGTCTTGATATATTCGCCTTCTTCATTAGGGTTGCGGCCTCGTTGAAATCCATATCCTGATCGATATAGACAAGCGGGTTAGAGGCAATCTCCCGCGCCTTGACATTTTTAGGATCAATAGACTTCGCCATGACTTTAAAAACCACGTCTCTTGCCGTTATCACTCCGTAATCATTATCTTTTTCCGACAATTTTACCAACAGGGAACGAATTCTCTTGTCAACCATTTTCTCAATCACCTCATAAACAGACCCATCGGCGTTTATGAATTCTATTCTTGTTGTCATAAATTCTTGTACTTTCATTGCTTCACCTAAAATTTTTCGTAATTATTCTCAGGATGGAGATTGTGCGAACCCTTATTTCAAAAGAAAAATATAAAACTGTTTATGAATAATTCGGGTTAGGTTTGACTCTGCTCAACTCATCTCTGTCCCACAGGTGGATGCCGTGTTTCCCGGCAAATTGTTGAGCCTCGGCGGTAAATCCGGACGCAGAGACAACCACGTAATGGTCCGTTTGGATCTTTTTCAAAAAACTCTCCAATTCTTTGCGACCAACGCGTCTTCCCTTCCACTTCAGCTCGAATGCCCAAGTCTCATCATTAGCGGCAAAAAGGTCAATTTCATCCCCATTGGGAAGAAGATAATTCTTGATAATCCGGCGGAACCTGGGAATCCAGCACCCACCGACCTGCTTTCCTTGATGAGATTCAACGAAGTAATAAAGTTCGAATTCCTTGGCCCGCCCCAACTCGGCGGCAACCTGTGAGAAACGCTCCTGAAGATCTGCAAGCAGCTCTTCTAACACCCTTGCCGAGGCCTCGCCGGCATCCATCAGCCCAAGCCGTTCGTTTCGGAGCCAATATGACAAAACAGGATCGGAGATGGTGAACCGATTATTTTCTGTTTTGGAGACCAAATCCACTGCCATCAAGTTCTGCAAATAAGTCCTTGCCTCTCCGGCTTTCCTTTTGAGGCGTCTGGCCAGAGCGCTCAGTGTTAGCGCCCCTTCTGAGGCCAAAGCAAGCATAATGTTCTTTAGCATGGCGTATCCACGTGCGCGTTTGAGAGACGTCTCCAACACATACCGGCAATGCTGGTAGATAGCTCCGGCGGCAAAGGAAACTTCCATGACAAAGGCCCTGGTGACCAGATCCTCTTGAGGCCCATGAATACTCAACAGCTCTCGGCATCTCCGTGCCACCTGATGAATATAGTACGGATGCCCCCCCGTAAGCCTGTACAGATCCGCTAAATCGAGTGGGGAGAGTTCCGGGCACAGTTTGACAGCCAGCCGGGAGGAATCCTGTCGCCCAAGGTGGCCGACATACTCGGTGCGGAATTGCCCGAAGAGCGGCGAGTCACCCGAAGAGAAGATATCCTCCATTAGCCTCACGGCCGAGCCCGCCGCCACGTAAAGGGTTCGCTGCTGGACCTGTATACGGCTGCGAAAAAGAGCGAAGATATTGCTGATCTGCTTGAAGTTGCTCAGAAGATTCAGATCTTGAAACTCGTCTATAATGAGGAGGCAGCACATGCCGGAATCTTGCGCCAGGTTTTCCCCCAGGTCGAAAACCATTGACAGAAGAAGGCGCTCATCCGGCTTCTCCTTTGCCAGCTCTCTCTGAATAGCCAGCCCGGTTTCGGAGAGGGGGCGGTTTCCCGCCTCCACTGCCATGCGCAAAGCCGTGTCCAGATCCATATAACTCAGGTAGCGAGTTGGACTCCCACGGTCCTTTTCCAGGAACCAGTAGGCGGCACAACCGTACCAGTAACGAACCAGGGCAATGGGGGCGCTCCCTCCTTCCTGGAGATCTACCCAGATGGGGAACACACCTTTCCTTTTCAAGGTGGCTACCCAATAGCGAAGAAGCTCTGTTTTGCCGACACGTCGCCTCCCGATCAAAGCAACAGGCCCAGGCCGTGCCGCCTGAAGCTCATCCAGTGCCAGGTTCAGCTTTTTGAGCATAGATACCCGGTTGGTGAACAGATTCTTGCGGGCTTTTGGAAAGAAAAAATATTCCATGATTATATCACTTTTATTATAATAAAAGTGATATTAACGGGGGTGTCAAGGAAAAAGTTGCCATACTCAACAAAGGGCCTTCCTGCATTTCATCAATATCTACTTGTGGGAGGATTCCCTGAGACCGCTACCCAGAAAAATATAGGGCTGTGTCAGCGATTTTTGCGCGAAGACGTAGTAGAAACGCGTGCTCAAACGGGACATCATTGCCCTGTTCGGCGTGAGGAACGTGAATGAACTGGAAAAGCTCTTTTTACCCTTTGAAGTCAAATACCAGGAACGCCAGGCCCTGAGCAAAAAAATCAGAAAATAATAGTCAACCATCTTTTTTCTTTTTAGGGTCTGGAAAGAAATAACTTGGGTAATTCCGATCCGAAATGTGTTGCAGATTTAGTCGGTTTGATATTCACGAAACCGCAAGCGTAGCAGGGCTACGGTGAGGATTTCGGGGATGTCAAACCGGCTAAAGGTGTGATACAGTTCGGAAACGGAAAATCCAAGTTATTTCTTTCCAGACCCTTAGGCTCATCACTCGCGTCCCTGTATCTGCGCATGATCTCAAAGCAGCTTGTCAGGTCATCGGCAAGATCTTTAAACTTGTCATTTTTCCTGAATCTTATTTTTTCACCCGGAATCATTCCCATGGCGGCATTCCTGAGCAGGGCGCGCGTTTTGAAAACAGGCCCGATTATGCTCTGAGTATAACTGATGCCCCAGACCATGAATACAACTGATAACGACACCACCAGGATTGTCCATTGAAGAAAAACAGCATAATTGTGCTGGCAGGAAATTTTCCCGCCGGTAAAAACAAAGAGATAAAAATATGACATGACCGCGCCTGTAAGAACGGCTGTACAAAGCAGCAAAATGATAATCACAAATATGAACTTGAACTGAAAAGAGCTGTCCAGAATATATTTTCTGCGCGTTTTTTTTCTTTTATCCATTGTTTTCTCCGGTTACGATCCGTATCGAAAAATTCACGGCCCTGTAATCCTGATATCATCCTCTGTTTTTTTTATCCCATCAGGCCCGCAACTGATAAGAATGTAACTTTTTTGATCCCTTGCCGCTGTGTATATCAACTCATTTGACCAGTGATCCGTGGTTAATGGTTTAAGATTGTTTTCTTTAAAATTTTTTTCCATCCATCTTTCAAAATTCTCACTCTTCGGATAACGGCCCCGGCGCATGAATTCATAATCAAGCATAATGCTCATGCTCCTCATATCGTCGGCAGTGGCAATCTGCTGCGTCAGCGCAACCGTATCATCGAAAAACTTTTTTATGTCATCCGAATTTCCCGCTATAGCGCCCACGGCAATTCCCGCCACCAGCAGTCTTCTAAGCAGCTCAATCATCGGTCACGATTTCCCGGATCACCAACATTTTCCATATTCATCACTCTTGATCCACACTACTCGGGGTGGCATGGACAAACTCGTTTGTCCGTGTCATATTGCTTCGCGCTATATCTTTCGTACGGACAAATTTTTTGTTCATGCCTCTCTTTTGCACAAACAAACATTCTCTTGCATAAACAAACAGGCTGTTGCACGGACAAACGAGTTTGTCCATGCCACCCTTCATCCGTGATTGTGTTAAGTTAACGCTTATGCCATCTGCCACCTTTCTTCACTTATCGCTCATCATCCACACTACTCGTG
>JAYEJK010000448.1:0-1708 GCA_034660535.1 Thermodesulfobacteriota bacterium
TAAGCTGAATGAAAAAGAACAGATACCGTTAGAAGATTATATCCATATGCGCAACCTGGAAGATGCCACTGCCAAAAAATCGTAAAACGTTCACCTCCGTAATTTTCAATAGAACTTCCGGTTTAGAATTTTCATCTTATCTCTTTAAATTTCCGCCATAATCTCTTAATAGTCCCTCTAAGTTCTTCATCTTTAAGCGAAGCAAACATAGCTTCAAATTTACGAGTCTGTTCTCGGTCCGGGGCAAATGTCTTTCTATTTTCACTGATTTGATGTTTTTCATTTTCAGGTCGGCCAAGAGACATATCGAGCTTGAAACGTATGTCAGTGATCTCTTCATCGGCCAGTCTGGAATTTATCCGATCCAGCAAATCGGCCTTCTGGAAGTGCAGCTGCTGCATCCAGGCGGAATCAGAAACATTTACCCACAGCACCGTACCTCGGATCAGGAAAGGTCGTGACATGGCGGCAGCATCTTTCTCAACGATTTCTTCCCAGAAGTCAAAGACCTGGTGCAGGCCGATACGGCGACGCCAATTCCTCTTCCTGATTATTTCAGCGAGCAGGGCGCCGATTTGAGTCGATTTACCGGTGTTTGACATGTTTCACAAAAAAGTCGGAAGGTTCAGAGAGGGTACCCTATTTAGTGCCTTAGTGGTAATTTTCTTGTTTTTTGTGGCAGAAAAACTCCGAAGTTATATGTGACGCCTGTCAACGATTACCTTTTCATAACACCTTGATAGAGGAAAGTAAATGATCAAGACGAACAGAAACCAACTGATCTGTCAATCAGTGTTGGGCGAAATCACTTCCCCTCTGAGTGGAATTAATCCGTACCGCGTTGACCCTGACGGGCATCCCGATGTATACCCCGGAGTAGGGGGAATAACGTATAACCTGCGCATCGGTGACCCGGCCTGCGACCTGTTTGCCGATCATGTGGAACCGGGTGTAAGTATCAGCAATTTCACCCAGTTTCAGGGGCAGCCCGGCCCCAATCGTGCACTCAACCTGTTTTCGTGTGCCGGTAATGTTGCCAAGGTGGTTTCAGGAGAGGCCCAGGGAAAGAGCGGCAAGGTGACCGGAAAACACGGGGGCATAGATCATGTGCTGGTCGATTTTGAGCCGGACGTGCTCGAAGATCTTATGATTGGGGACAAAATCCAGATCAAGGCTTTTGGCTGCGGCCTGCGGTTTCCTGATTTTCCCTCTATCAGGGTGCTCAACCTCGACCCTGACCTGCTTGAAGCCATGGAACTTACCGATCTTGGCAACGGTCGAATAAAGGTTCCTGTGACGCACGAAATCCCGGCAAAGATAATGGGCTCCGGGATCGGAGCCACCCAGAGTCACAGCGGCGATTACGACATCCAGATGTTCGATGAGCCCACTGTGTCGAAATATGGGCTCAAGGATCTCAGACTTGGCGATTTTGTCTCAATCTCCGACGCTGATGCGAGCTACGGCCGCATCTATAAAACAGGCGGCGTGGTCATAGGCATAGTCGTTCATTCCGACTGCGTGCTTGCCGGGCACGGCCCCGGAGTTATGGTCGTTATGTCTTCAAAAGAGGGATTACTTGTCCCTGAAATTAACAGCCGGGCCAATCTGAAATATCTTTTCACTAACTAACCCAGATAAACTGGAATTTTTAAAGGTCCTGGACTATTTTCAGTACCCCCCTGAGGGGTATAAGTACCTTAACAGC
>JAYEJK010000449.1:0-1706 GCA_034660535.1 Thermodesulfobacteriota bacterium
ATCCATCCCGCATGGTTGCGTTGCTCGTCGGTTTTGTTGTGAGTAAAGGGCTTGGAGCCTATACAAAAATAAATATTAACAAGGTCTGCATATTGGAAAATTATTTTAAAATCGATTAAGTTAAGGGCTCAAGTAAAAATAAGTTGGACAATATTGCGCTCAGATTTAGGTCGGATTGGGCCGATTTTGAGGTTACAAAACCGCAGGACTAGCAGCGCTAATTTGAGGATTTTGTAAACTCACAATCGGCCCAAAACGGCCTGAAGATGAGATGGAAGATGTACAAGTTATTTTTACTTGAGCCCTAAGGACAGTCAGGTGGTGTACAAACTTTGGGGAGGCAAACCGAATCTCCATGTAACTGAGGAGCGGAAAAATCCATTGGGGCCTTTGCAGAATTCAGGAAGTTTATTATTGGAAATGGCAATAGAATGATCATAACCGATCACTTATGATGAATTTTCTATTCTGGCTGGCTGCCATCACCTTCATAGCTTTATTGACCAGCGGATTTGCAGGAGTCCGTGGGGCGCGGCGCATTGAGTGGCTGGACACTATTACCCCGCTTGAAGACGCACTCCTGCCATCTGTTTCAATTATCATTCCCGCCTTAAACGAGGAGGAAAATATCCGGGAGGCGCTGTCGTCGGTGCTCTCTCTGGACTACTCAGCATTGGAGATAATTGTCATCAATGACCGTTCAACAGATAGAACCGGTAAGATACTTGATGAGATGGCCGCCCACAATCCCGAACTCAAGGTGATTCATCTAAAGAAGTTGCCCCCCGGATGGCTTGGCAAGAATCACGCCCTTTATTGCGGAGCAGGGCGGGCATCCGGAGAATATTTTTTGTTCACAGATGCCGATGTGATTATGGAGCCCTCAACCCTGAAAAGGGCCATGGCCAGGGTGGTTGCGCGCAACCTGGACCATCTCACCCTTCTTTTCAAGGCTGTACTGCCCTCGAGTATACTGCAGATGATGGTGATAGAATTCGGGGTCAGTCTTGTCAGCTATCTCAAGCCGTGGAAAGCATCTGATAAGGATGCAAAAGAATTTATCGGTATCGGCGCCTTTAATCTGGTTAATGCTGCCGCATACCGGCAGGCAGGCGGCCATAAGGCGATCAACTTATGCCCTATTGATGACATCATGCTCGGAAAACTTTTCAAACAGCATGGTTTTCACCAGGAATGTCTCTATGGCTACCATTTCATAGCTGTTCAATGGTACGCTTCCATTCGGGAGATGATCCAGGGGCTGATGAAAAATACTTATGCAGCCCTGGAATACAGTTTTGTGCGCCTCTGTATTCTCACAGTTCTGCAGGCAGCAGTAAGCATCTGGCCGATATGGGCACTGGTTTTGACCGGAGGAGCAACTCGCCTGATCAACCTTGCCATTGTTTTGCTGCAAGGAGTATTTTTTGTCATGGCCGCTGCCTATAGTGACATTGATTGCAAACATGTAATCTGGTTCCCTCTGACTCCCTATATCCGGATTTATATGACCTGGAAAGCCGTGCTGACAACCATTTTTAGAAAAGGAATCGTCTGGCGCGGCACGTTTTATTCGTTAAAGGTACTAAAAGAGGGAAGATTGTGAATTTAGCCTTCAGCGTAGCTGGTCACGTTATTTTTTGTATGTTCAAAATGGATATTTGTTTTTCTGTATCGACATTCGGTGAAATATTGGCTATATTGCC
>JAYEJK010000450.1:0-7343 GCA_034660535.1 Thermodesulfobacteriota bacterium
TTTGATATTCACGAAACCGCAAGCGTAGCAGGGCTACGGTGAGGATTTCGGGGATGTCAAACCGGCTAAAGGTGTGATACAGTTCGGAAACGGAAAATCCAAGTTATTTCTTTCCAGACCCTAAATGTAACCGATCACGGGGGTAGTAAAAAACCTGCCTGACCAGACCCGCCAACTGATACATACCCCTAACCACTAACCCACTATGGGAAGCTTGGAGGCTTGAGATAGGGGATCATCTGATTAATTTCTGCTTGATCTTATAACTGTTTTGGGTTTTATTCCTGAAAAGTTATCTTAATATGGAGGGCATTCCGTAATGGCTTATTTTTCCAGGGTTCTGAATCTTGACTTGCCTGCCCGGCAGTCAGCTTTCCTGTGGGGACCGCGTAAAACAGGCAAATCAACGTTTCTCAAAATGCGGTTTCCGGAAAGCTTTAGAATTGATTTCCTGCAGACCGATCTCTTCCTTGAGTACTCCAAACGCCCCTTTCTGCTCAGGGAACGTTTGTCGGCCGCCAGGGACACGTTTAGTTCTCCGATAATCCTTGATGAAGTACAGAAGGTGCCACAGATTCTTGATGAAATTCACTGGATGATCGAAAATTCTGGTCTCAGTTTTATCCTTTGCGGTTCCAGTGCCAGAAAATTGAAGAGAGGCCGGGCTAACATGCTGGGCGGCAGGGCATGGCGCTATGAGATGTTTCCGTTGGTTTTTCCTGAGCTAAATGAGTTGAACCTGTTGAAAATCCTGAACCGCGGCCTTATTCCCATCCATTATCTTCAGGACGGCTACGGAAAATCTCTGCAAGCCTATATTCAGGATTATCTGAAAGAAGAGGTCTTTGCCGAAGGCCTTATCCGCAACATTCCCGCTTTTTCCAGGTTTTTTGACGCCATGGGTTACTCACACGGCGAGCTTACCAACTATTCGAACATTGCCCGTGACTGCGGGGTCGACTCAAAAACCGTTAAGGAGTATTATCAAATTCTTCAGGATACATTGCTGGGAACCATGGTTTCCCCATTCAAAAAAAGACAGAATCGCCAGGTAATCAGCAGGGCGTCTAAATTTTATCTTTTTGATGTGGGCGTTGCCGGAGCTATTTGCAAGAGAAGGCTGACAGAAATAAAAGGTAGAGAGTTCGGCAAGGCGTTTGAACACTTTATCTTCATGGAATTGAACGCTTACTCTTCCTATAGTGATCTTGACTATGAAATCAATTTCTGGAGAACAAAATCGGGCCTGGAAGTCGACTTTATACTTGGCAATGGCGAGGTGGCAATCGAAGTAAAAGGGACATCACGGGTAGATAGTCGAGATTTGCGTCCTCTTGCCGCCTTTACTGAAGAGTACTCGCCCCGTAGGTCCCTGGTGGTGAGTAATGAACGGGAAAAAAGGGTGTGTGGTCGGATCACTATTATGCCCTATGTGGAGTTCCTGAATGAGTTGTGGGCGGGAAAAATCATCTCGTAGTATCATTGATGTGCTTTTAAATGACAGCGGTCCGGACGCAGGAGATGCGTTGAGATTTGTTTCCTTTACCCCGGCCGCACACAGCACAACTAACACTTTTTAGCTGTGCCGGATATACCTATGACCTTTCCAAAACAGATAAATATCGGCAGTGGAAAAGATTTCCGTGATGATTTCTTAAATATTGACGTTAATGACTACTGGGCTCCGGATATCGTGTGTGACCTGGATGAACCCCTTCCAGAGGGTGAGGAGATAAGGTTCACCACCGGTCGGTTCGGTGAAATCATGTTACAAAAGGGGTCATTTAAGAAAATCCTTGCAAATGATGTCTTAGAGCATGTCGCCGATCTGACCGTTCTTATGAAGACCTGTCTGGATTTTTTACAGGAAGGCGGCATTCTCGAAATTAATGTTCCTTATGATCTCTCGCTGGGCGCATGGCAGGATCCAACCCATGTCCGGGCCTTTAATGAAAATTCCTGGCTCTACTATACCGACTGGTTCTGGTACCTGGGATGGAGCGAGGACAGGTTCATACTTGACAGGGATTTGTCATTCAACTTGAGCGAGTTGGGCCGCCTGTTACAGAGAGCGGGGAAAGATATTCAGGAGATCATGCGGACCCCGCGAGCCGTTGATTCCATGTTGGTGTTTTTAAAAAAAGTACGCTTGACGTCAGAGGACGTGCGTCAACTGGAACATTGCCGCGGCAAAAAAATACCATATTCACCACTGAAACAGGAATCAAAACCCCGGGAACCTGTAAAACCACATGGTTCAGACATGAGCTCCGGCTACTGCGTATGGATAGTAAGCCCCCCTGATTACGATCACAGCCCCACGTTTTGCGAAGTGGCCCGGGGCCTGAGAAGCGGTTTTGCCGGGTTGGGGATTGATGCTCCGATCGTGACTGATGTAAAAGATATTTCCGGCATGGCCATAGTGCTGGGGGGCAATCTCATCCCGCGGCTATTTCTCCTTGATATCCCGGAAGAGATCATTCTTTTTAATCTGGAGCAGATCCAGCCTGATTCGCCATGGATGTCCCAGTCATACATGAATCTCCTGACATCATATCCGGTCTGGGATTACAGCCCGGTCAATGTTGAGGCCTTAAAAAAGATAGGCGTCACGGACGTGACGTTGTGCCCCATCGGATATGAGAAGGAGCTTACGTCCATTTCCAGGGCCGAAGAGGATATTGATGTGCTTTTCTACGGTTCCGTGAATGATCGGCGCAGTAAAATTCTCAGGGAATTAAAGGACCGGGGCGTAAACGTGGTTGACCTGTTCGGGATCTATGGAGAGGAACGCGATGCATATATTGCCCGGGCAAAAATCGTGCTGAATGTTCATTACTATGAATCCAGGGTTTTTGAGATTGTGCGGGTCTCATACCTGCTTTCTAATAAAAAATTCGTAATTTCAGAGTCGTCCATGGAGCCGGAGGCGGAAAAAGATTTTTTGGACGGCATTATATTCTGTCCCTATGAAGAGCTTGTAGAACAGTGCCTGAAATATTTACAGGATAAAGACAGCCGCAGGAAGATCGCGGACAGAGGCTTTGACCTGTTCAGCCGGAAATCGCAGGCCCGATTCCTGCAGCAGGCCCTGGGCGCTGATGTAACTCTGATTGAGGAAAAAGTCGAGGTCGCCAAAGGAACTGAAAGTGAAGAAGCGTCCCCCCGGACGCTTTACCTCGACCTTATCCAAAAATGTTTGACCAATACGATCTATGGATATCCTCCAATGGACCAATGGTCAGGCCCTGATTTTGACGGCGAAAAACGTGATAAAGGATTGGACTGGCCGTCACAGGCCCATACCAAGATAGGCAGCCGCCGGATGTCCAATCTGCGGGACCTGACTGAATATGTGATCTTAAATGACATCCCGGGGGACCTTATCGAGACCGGAATATGGCGCGGCGGAGCGTGCATATACATGCGGGCAATACTCAAGGCATACAATATCACGGACCGGACGGTCTGGTGCGCCGACTCGTTTGAGGGCCTGCCGGAACCGGATTCTGATCAGTTTCCCAAGGATGCAGGTGACACGCATCACACATATGAACAGCTAACCGTTTCTCTTGAAGACGTTCAGGCGAACTTTAAGAAATATGATCTGCTCGATGATCAGGTGAAATTCCTTAAAGGCTGGTTCAAAGAGACGCTGCCCGAATCGCCCATTGAACAACTGGCAATATTGCGCCTGGACGGCGACATGTACCAGTCCACAATCGAGGGATTTCAGTTTTTGTATGACAAATTGTCGGCAGGCGGTTTTGTTATTGTGGATGATTACGGCGCTGTGCCGGCGTGCCGGGCCGCAGTCAATGATTTCAGAAGCAGCAGAGGCATAACTGATTCTATCCGGGAAATTGACGGGATAGGCGTGTACTGGCAGAAATCTTAGGGTTCGCCCGAAAATAAATTTACATTTTCAGGTGTTGAGGCGCCCGCATGGCAAGGCGCGAGGAGGGCGAATAGCAGGGCTATTTAACCGACGAGCAACGCATTATGTACGTGGATGAATTATCGGCCAATAAATCGGCCAAATAATATTGTATTGTAGTTTTTTTGATGCTTGTTGTAAATAATAACAAATGATATTACAATAAGATGATTAAATAAAGTCAACTGAAAAGATCGGCCAATAGATCGGCCAAATGCATTGCGTATAGGCTGGGAATGACGAAAGACGTGTTTTATACCAAGGTTTATGAAATGGAACCAATGTTACCAGCAAACAGCCCGATGCTAGATGAGCTGGCTATTGAGGTTATTCGCAAATCCGCAGCCCTTGGTGGCGCTCTACATTCTGTAACCGGAAAGTCGGTAGTTGCATTAGTCCGTACCATGAACAGCTATTATTCAAACCTGATTGAAGGCCACCATACGAATCCGGTTGATATTGAAAAAGCCCTGGCCAATGACTACTCACATGATCCTGCCCAAAGGGCATTGCAAATGGAAAGCGCGGCCCATGTTTATGTTCAGCAGAAACTGGAAGAACGGCTGGCTGAAGATTACACCACCGATATCTGTGGTGTTGATTTTCTCTGTTGGCTCCATCGGGAGTTTTATAAACGGTTGCCGGAAGAGTTTCTCGAGGTTGAATACAAGGGCGGCAAAAAAAAGGTGGTACCGGGAAGGTTGCGTGAAGATGAAGTTACGGTTGGTCGCCATCTTGCCCCGCATTCTTCACAGCTTTCCGTTTTTTTAAACAAATTTTCTGATACCTACGGGAACCTTGCTATGGGTTTAGTAGCTAAAATAATTGCGTCTGCTGCCTCGCACCACCGATTGACCTGGATCCATCCCTTTCCGGATGGTAATGGCAGGGTTACCCGTCTGTTCAGCCATGCCTTTTTAATGAAGGCGGGGAGCGATGGTCATGGCATGTGGACTGTTTTCCGAGGTTTGGCCAGGAATCGTGACGCATATATGAGTGAGCTGGCCGGGGCAGACAAGCATCGGCAGGGAGACTTGGACGGGCGCGGAAATCTTTCTCAGCAGGGCCTTGTTTCATTTTGCAGGTTTTTCCTTAAGACCGCCCTTGACCAGATCGTTTTCATGACCCAATTGCTTGACTTAGACGGGATAAAAAACAGGATAGCCGCTTATGTTGAAAGACAGGTAGCTTTTGGCCGGCTCCGGAAAAATTCGGGTTATTTGCTGGAGGCGGCCCTGGTCTATGGTGAACTGCCCAGGGGAGAGGCGCCGCGAATCCTGAATATGCCGGAAAGAAGCGCCCGCAGGGTGCTGAAAGAGTTGCTGGATAAGAATCTGCTGACAAGTGATACAGTCAAAGGCCCTGTAAGGCTGGCCTTTCCGGCCAAGGTTGCGGCCTATTATTTCCCGCGCCTTTATCCGGAGGGGGTTGAAGCGGAGCTTCAAAAGTGATTGTTAGCCTCTTGAAAGTATAGTCTGACGCGAAGTAGTCAAAATTTTACCATGTACGAGCGCTGCGACCATGTCACCCTGTGATCGATTACGCGCTGTGAGGTCATTTCACCTGATTCATTACAAAAGGAGACATACGCATGGAATCCATATCGTTTTCAGATATTGCCATTGTATCTTGTGGTACGTTGAGTCTGGAATTGAGCCATTTGAAAAAAGAAGGCTTTTTAGATACAGATCATTTATTTTTTACTACACCCGGTCTCCATGAGGACATCCGTGAATTAGAACGTCAACTCATTGAGAAAATAACCAAGGCCAAAGAAAAGGTGGACAAGGTGCTTGTGGTGTATGGCGGGAAGTTTTGCTATGTGAATGCCGATGAACCCATGCGCACCATGAGGAATATCATTGAAGAGCAGGGGCCGGGTGTGGCGAGAATTGAGGCCACTCATTGTATGGACATGATAGCCGGCGAAGAGGAGCGGGAAAGGATTGCACAGGAAGTCGCCGGCGGGGAAAAGGTCTGGTGGATGACGCCGGGCTGGATCAAATTCCGTCACAAAGTCTTCAAGGGATGGGACAAGGGCCTTGCCAATGAGAACTTCCCCAAACATACCGGAGGGGCGATAGTTCCTGATGGTATCGGTTATGTTGACCAGTATATGAATGAACACCCGGAAGAATTCCTTGAATACTCCGATTGGATGGGAATTCCCATACAGGGGTACGCAGTTACCCTTGATCGATTTAAATCACTTTTGTCAGAGCAAGCAAGGATACTTCACGAGAGATAAATGAACAAATAGGACAAAATGATTAATGCCAAAAATATGCCCTTTTGAAAAGTATGCGGAGCAATACGAAGAGTGGTTCGTGGTTAATCGCTATGATCGGTAAAAGCTTTGCTCCCTTCGGTAGCGTTGCTTTTACCGGCAACTGAAGCTGAATGTTAGGAGGCGGAATATCTCAGATGACTAAACGCGACAGGAAGCAAAAGAACGAACTCAAGGTGTTTATCTCCAGCCGCGAGTCGAGATGTGATGAATGCGGTGAGAATCTCGGCCACGGAGCCTGGATATTACTCCAGGGGGATGATAAGGGCGCTGCATGTCTGAGTTGTGCAGATCTTGACCATTTAGTCTTCTTGCCTTCCGGCGATGCTGTTCTCACCCGCCGTTCTCGAAAATATTCGAAGCTTACGGCCATTGTACTTAAATGGAGTAGAGTACGCAAACGTTACGAGAGGCAGGGTTTACTGGTAGAGAATGAAGCAGTTGAGTTGGCAGAGCACGAGTGCAAGGTGGATGCAGACACACGAAAACTGAGGCGCGCTCGTGCAGCTATTCGCAGAACAGAACTTGATGAGGAATACATAGCAAGTTTTTCAACTCGCGTTCGTGAATTGTATCCGAATTGTCCAAATGGAAGAGAGAAAGTGATCGCAGAACATGCCTGTCGGAAGTACAGCGGGCGCGTCGGGCGAAGCGCAGCGGCCAAAGAGTTGGATAAAGAAGCGGTTCGTCTCGCAGTCGCCGCTCATGTTCGCCACCAAGAAACAAACTACGATGAATTGCTTCTGACTGGTTTGGAGAGATGGCAAGCGCGTGAACAAGTGCATGCCAAAGTTTCTCATGTGTTGGATGAATGGCAATCAACTATTTCCTAACCCGGATAAACCGGAAGAGATTAAAGCTGAAAGCTCAAAGCAAAAGATATGCAACCGTTGTGACCTTTATCTCATATGTATTTGGTTCCTTGTCGTCTCACCTTCACGGTTCAAGGTTAGTATAGTGGACCCCAAAAATGAGACAGTGTGTTAAGGTGCGTTTCCAAGAAAAAAGGGAGGCACAAAATGAGCAGAAAAAAACACAGCAAGGAATTGAAGGCGAGAATTGCCCTTGATGCAATAAAGGGTCAGAAAACAATGTCTGAATTGGCTTCAGAATATGGGG
>JAYEJK010000451.1:0-1694 GCA_034660535.1 Thermodesulfobacteriota bacterium
ACTAATTCCTATGATTGTTCTAAAACCCAATCCGGAAGCCTGTGCATGACCAGGTCTACGGCCGCCGCCTTTGTTTCCTCGTCTTCAGTGCACTTCTTTTTGCCGGAATCTTTTTTGTCGGCCTTCACCTCTGCAAGAATCTCCTCTGCGTCAAACCAGCAGAGTTCCCTGTCATTTTTTTTATCATAAACAGTCAAGATCCGCCGGTTGGGTTCGTGAATATGCTCTTCTTCCATCACACGGCCGACAATCTTTTTTGCCTCCTCATATGGAACAAATTTCACTTCTTCTTCAGTCATCATAACTCTCCAGTATAAACTATAGGTGTCTTCATCCAAGCGAACTGGGCATAAATATCCGCTGATACATATTCTGGGCATAACGGTCCGTCATGCTGGCAATAAAATCGCAGACACGCCGCTCAGGCGAAGAACTGCATGCAAACGATTTCATCTCATCATCCACAAATTCCCTGTGAGCCATGCAATACCTGAATAATTCCCTGAGCATCTTGGACGCCTTGACAAATTCATTATGAACCAGGGAGGACCGATACACATTATGATACAGGAACTCTCTGAGTATCTGCATGGCATCCCCTACTGCCGGGTCAATGCCGAATACGAGACCCCCGTCACCAGGGCCGGTCCCTGAAAGCACTCCACGTATCATAGTAAAGTTTCTACTGGAATGAGTGTTTCCCAAAACATTCACGCATTCACAGGGAACGTCTTCTTCATGGATAACACCACTCCTGATCGCATCATCAAGGTCATGGCTCAGGTAGGCGATGATGTCGGCATATCGGACAACACATCCTTCCGCCGTCTCTGGCAGGTCCTTGCTGTTTGTCGGAATAACTTCTCCGTATCCCTTGGAATGTTTGGCAATGCCGTCCCTGACCTCATAAGTCAAATTCAGCCCCTTCCCCCTTTGCTCAAGCACATCGACAACTCTCAAACTCTGTCGGTAATGAGTAAATCCTCCAGGGGCAAGCTCATTTAAAATAGTCTCTCCGGCATGGCCGAAAGGGGTGTGGCCGATGTCATGGCCAAGGGAAACGGCCTCAACCAGATCTTCGTTAAGCCGCAGGGCTCTGGCAATAGTGCGGGCAATTTCCGAGACTTCCAGGGTATGGGTAAGACGAGTGCGGGTATGATCTCCGGTGGGCGACAGAAAGACTTGAGTCTTGTGCTTTAACCGCCGAAAGGCCTTTGAATAAACGATACGCTCACGGTCGCGCTGAAATGCGCTGCGGATATAAGACTCCTCTTCGTGCCTGACCCTCCCCTTGGTTTCAGAACTCAAACAGGCATACGGAGAGAGGATCCGACGCTCCAGTTCTTCAATTTGTTCTCTTATTAAAACCATTTAGCAGATTATCGGCGTCAGAAGTCAGGGGTGATATCCCTAGCAGATCGATTAAGATTAATCCATTTCCTCCTCCTTTGCAACATCATCGGGCTAATACTGCTGCAAAAAAGCACAAAACCATGTAATTTGTTTCATGCTTCTCCTTTTTCCTGATTATATCGGTCTTGACTCTAATACAAAATTTCTTTATTTTAGGGTCTGGAAAGAAATAACTTGGGTAATTCCGATCCGAAATGTGTTGCAGATTTAGTGCCTTAGTGGTAATTTTCTTGTTTTTTGTGGCAGAAAAACTCTGAAGTTATATGTGACGCCCGCGGTGC
>JAYEJK010000452.1:0-7322 GCA_034660535.1 Thermodesulfobacteriota bacterium
ACCCAGATAAACTGAAAATTTTTAAAGGTCCTGGACTATTTTCAGTAACCCCCTAAGGGGTATAAGTACCTTCACGAAAATATTTTCTGCCACTCATTTCAGTACCCCCTTGAGGGGTAGAAACGCGCAGAAAATATTTTCTAAGGTACCAAAAAGTCCACTGGATTCAAAAAAATGAGTGAAAAAATCAGAAAATTCGGCGTCGATAATCCGGATGAATACTGGAAATGGCGCAAGGATATTAAGAGGACCACGGAAAGACGGCTTCATCGCTTCCTGAAAAAACAGATTGACGCCATTGTTCCAAAGGGCGGCCGTGTACTTGACTGCGGCATGGGCGCCGGCCACGTTTTTCGGTTATGCCGTGAAGATTATGAGACATACGGTGTTGAAATATCGTCCGAGGCCATTGCCATGTACGATTTCCCAACCGACAATGTAAAGCAGGCCGACCTGAACCAGGGTATCCCTGACTTTGACGTAAACTTCGACGCCATTGTGATCAGTATGATTCTCCACTGGATGAACGACCCGCAGGGATTCCTCACCAAAATCCAAAAAAAGCTGACTCCGCAGGGCCGGCTGCTTGTTGTTATTCCCAATATCACCTATTACCGTTACCGGATCGGCTTTTTGTTCGGAAAATTCCCTCCAATAAGCCTGAGCCACAAAAATTTCCAGGTTCCGCTGGAATCAGAAGAGATGTTCAAGAGGGCCGGCCTCACAATTGAGAAGATACTCACCTCCAAGACTTCGCTTAAGGCCAAACTCCGGCCCCGTCTATTTGCAACTGGAATTATCTATGTCCTGAAACCCGGAAAATCGGCAACCGTCCACCAAGTGTAAAAAAGGTTGAAAACACTCTGCATCACCGTGACATTAACAGAACTCAAAACATTTAAAAAAACCAGCAACCGCCTGTTCGTCTATGATCATGAGGGCGAAAAGCTGCTGGTCAAATGCTATCATGCCCAGCCTGCTGAAAAAAGACGCGATAAGGAATTGTTCATAATGCGTTACTGGCATGATGCAGGTTACAATGTGCCGGAGATCCATAATATCGAAATTCCATCCATCGACGCGCCTTATATTGTCATGAATTTCATAGACGGAATATCTCTGCAGCACTTCCTGTCCACAGAAGATCACGGACTGGAAACAAAACTTGAGACAGTATCCCGCTTCTTTGAAAACATCAACGACCGTCACGACCGTGCAATCAGGGATGATGATAAAAATCTTATTCATTTTGATCCAAGCACAGGTAATGTAATATGTGCTGACAACGATTTCCTGTTCATTGATTTTGAAGACGCAAGGAAAAAGAGGAGCGTGCTTAATGCCGCGGCCATAGAAACAGCCGTTCTGTGCAAATGGATAGTCCGGGACATGGGGATCAAATATGCAAACAACGTATTGTCCCGCCTTGTCTCTGTTTACGACAACAGGAAGCTGTTAAATCTTATTGTAAAGCAGACTGCCGGGGTCCCGTTCCAATTCTTCCACCGCCGCCGGGATCGAAATAAGAAACTGGCAAATCCCCTGGAAGTGACCAAGTATGACATAGCGGACACTCTTGCAAAACTGCTGTAATCGTACCAAGACACATCACCATGCGCGAACGAGATGTATATAAAAAAATCCTGGCACTGATCCGGCCTTTCATTCCAAAGCTTATCATATCCATGATCTGTATGGTTATGGTGGCCCTGTTCAGCACATGCCAGGTTTTCATGGTCAAGCCGCTTATTGACGAGATCTTTTTCAATAAGGACCGGGTGATGCTGAATCTGCTGCCTATGGCCCTGATTGCGGTGTTTCTCGTAAAAGGCATATTCTATTACAGTTATTCTTACATGCTGAACGAGGTCGGCCAGAGCGTAATAAAGGACCTGCGTAATAAGATATACTCGCATCTTCAATCAATGCCGCTCTCGTTTTATCACAAAATACCGACAGGCGAGCTGATCTCAAGGATCATCTCGGATGTCACCCTGATCCAGGGCGCGGTCTCGCATGCCCTTGTCGGCATTTTAAAAGACCTCCTGACAGTTGTATGTATGGTCTCTTACATATTTTACCTGGACTGGAAAATGGCCCTTGCTTCAATGCTCTTCCTGCCGCTGGCCTGTCTTCCCATCATCCATTTCGGAAGAAAACACCGCAAGCTCAGCACGCAAAACCAGGAGACCACGGCCCTTGTCTCGAACATCCTTTATGAAACCATCACCGGCACACGTATTGTAAAGGCATTCACATCCGAAAAATACGAAATCCGCCGTTTTTCAAACATGGTGGACAGGCTTTTCAAAATTATTCTGCGCGATGCCAGGGTCAAGTGCCTTTCTCACCCGGTAATGGAACTTTTAGGCGGCGTCGGCATTGCCCTGATCATTTTCTACGGCGGCAGGAGTGTGTTGGACGGGACATCCACGCCGGGGACATTCACATCGTTTCTGACTGCGCTGGTAATGGTCTATGAGCCGATAAAAGGGGTGAGCAAGATTAACAATGTGGTGCAGCGAGGCGTTGCAGCGGCAGTCCGCGTATTCGATCTTCTGGAAATAAAATCAGATATCATTGAACATCCCGATGCCAAGGAATTACCGCCTATTAAAAAACATATCGCGCTTGAGCATGTATCGTTCAGCTATGACGGCGAAACAACCGTGCTTCACGACATCAACCTGAACGTCAGGGCGGGTGAGGTGCTTGCAATTGTCGGTCCGAGCGGAGGAGGAAAGACAACACTTATTAATCTGATTCCCCGGTTTTTCGAGGTCACCAACGGCGTCATATTTATAGACGGCATGGATATCCGGGACGTTACGCTGAAATCGCTCAGAAGTCAAATAGGCATGGTCACCCAGCAGACTATTCTTTTTAACGATACAGTCAGGCACAACATCGCCTATGGGTCCCCGGACTGCACGGAAGAGGAAATAATCGAAGCTGCCCATGCAGCCCATGCAATTGATTTCATTGCAAACATGCCACAAAGATTTGACACTGTCATCGGTGAATCCGGGATAAAACTATCAGGCGGCGAAAGGCAGAGAATATCCATTGCCAGGGCGCTTTTGAAAAACGCGCCGATCCTGATTCTGGATGAGGCCACATCATCTCTGGACACGGAGTCCGAAAGAGAGGTACAGAAAGCCCTGGACAACCTGATGAGGAATCGGACAACCTTTGTAATAGCCCACCGCCTCTCAACAATAAGAAATGCAGACCGAATCATAGTGATCCAGGACGGCCGGATAGTGGAACAAGGAACTCACGACACCCTGCTTCCCCAAAACGGTGTATACAAAACGCTCCATGATATGCAGTTTTGATAATAAGGGTCTGGAAAGAAATAACTTGGGTAATTCCGATCCGAAATGTGTTGCAGATTTAGTCGGTTTGATATTCACGAAACCGCAAGCGTAGCAGGGCTACGGTGAGGATTTCGGGGATGTCAAACCGGCTAAAGGTGTGATACAGTTCGGAAACGGAAAATCCAAGTTATTTCTTTCCAGACCCTAAGTTAACTCAGGAGGATCGTACACAATGAGTGACAAGGAAATCAGTCAAGAATTGCTTGACATACTGGCATGCCCCAGGTGCAAGGGGGAGGTCAAATTAACGGAATCAAAGGACGGGCTTCTCTGTGATGCATGCAAACTCCTTTACGAGATAAAGGACGGCATCCCGATAATGCTCATTGACGAGGCAAAAAAGGTCGATTGAAAGTATTGAATATCGAAGTCACCAGGAATGTCGAATAACGAAGGTAAATATTCGGTCAACCCTTTCCCTATAATAAAATCAATCGTATAGGTCGGGTTAGCGAAGCGTAACCCGACCTACATAACTAAAAAGCCTTCATCCTTCAAACTTCAGCCTTCGACCTTCAATCTCAACACCTTAACAGCCTCAAATTAATCGCGGCTGCCGCCGAAAAAATAGAGGAGCATTAAAAACAGATTAATGAAATCAAGATAAAGGGAGAGTGCGCCCATGATTGCAGTCTTCCTTATGGCTGCCTCTCCGCTCTGCATGATTCCTGATGCGCCGATCTGAGTAATCTTCTGAACATCATAGGCTGTAAGCCCTGTGAATACGATCACGCCGATCCCGGAAATCACCCAGGACATCATTGGACTTCCCAGGAAAATATTCACGACCGATGCAATAATAATCCCGAACAGACCCATGATGCAGAATGATCCGATTCCGCTGAGATCCTTCTTTGTAACCATGCCGTAAACGGCCATTGCCCCGAACATCCCTGCTGTGATCAGAAATGTGGCTGCAATCGAGGTGCCTGTGTACCGGAGCAGAATGGCGGACAGGGTCAGCCCGTTCAATAAGGCATACCCGATAAACAATCCGGTTGCTACCTGGGCCGATAGTCTTTCCACCCGGGCTGCGAGATAAAATACAAGCCCGAGTTCACCAAAGATCAATCCGTAAAATACAAGCTTGTTGCCAAAGATAATCGCCTGTGCTGCCGATGAGGTCGCAACCATAAAGGCGGCTCCGGCCGTAAGGGCCAGACCGATTGCCATCCAGTTAAAGACCTTGGCCAGAAAAACGGTCGACGCCTGCGACTGCGCCTGGGCAATTGTCATACTTCTGCCATTGTTAAATCGTAAGTCCTGCATAATATTTTATCTCCTGAAGTTGATGTTTATAGGTCCCGGATTCCGGGTTCAAAGGTCCATTGGTTATGAAATCAGTTTTTATTATCGTTTGATGAACATAATGCCCTATGGACAAAAACACAGAACAATTAATTTCTTCGTCATTCCGGCATGTAGTTAGCCGGAATGACGATGGTTCATCCTATGCAAATCAGCGAAACTTTGTTTTTCCGATACATTAAAATAATACCTGTTACTGATAAAAACAAGCAGCCACTTGCTTTACTGGATATGCTGAGGTTGCTGCCATAATTCCCCCCCTTCACTTCCCGCTCATCAGTATAGCTATTGCGCGCGTGGAATCAAGCTGCTCAAGACCTATCTTAACGGCAGCAGTAAGCGGCACGGAAAGAAGCATTCCGGTCAACCCCCACATCCATCCCCAAAAAATAAGAGACAGAAGCACAACCAGGGGGCTCAGATTAAGACCCCTGCCCATGAGTTTTGGTTCCAAAAAATTTCCAATTGTCATCTGGATAATTGTAATCACAAGGCCGGCCATGAACGCCCTGCCGAAAGAACCGAACTGGAACAGCGTAATGGCAACCGGCGGAATAGTGGCAGCCAGTGAACCGATATTCGGGATAAAATTGCACAGGAATGCGAGCACACCCCAGAGCAGAGCAAAATGAACTCCGAACAGAAGGAGTACAAACCATACAAGAAGACCTGTAATCAGGCTGATCAGAGTTTTCAGCCCCAGATATTGCTGGACGGCCCGGTTTATCCGTTCCATTGCATCCAGGACCGGTTCGGCCCGGTTTTTTCCCATTCCCTTTACAAGACGCTGAGAAATGCTGTCCCGTTCCGCGAGAATGAAGACCATAAAAAGAAGAACCCAGATCATGTTGCCGAAAAACGAAAAAAAGGAACTCCCGATCGTGCTCATCATATTGGAGATAGGCTTAAGACCGGTCTGGTCCCTGAAATTTTCGACAAATCCGGAAATCGTCTCCCTGGCCTGGTCAGGGCTGATATTCAACTGGTCCAAAATAAGTCCGGAATACTCCCAGAACTTAATTTCATACTCGGGCAACTGGGCCTGGAACTCCTTTACATTTACTTGGACCAACCGGCCTAAAAGATAGAAAACCACCAGAATAAAAAAAATAACCAGAATGATTCGCAGAAAACCGGGAACCCGCAGTCGTTTGAGAAAGTCAACAGGAATACCCAGGGCATAACAAAAAAGCAGTGAAACACACAACGGAACGAACAGGAAATCAAGGGTCTTCAGAATCACAGCAAGCAGTACCACCAGAAGCGCCCAGGATGCGATCTCACTGATATCGGTGTTCCTGTCTTGAATATTGAGTTTCAAATTTTTACCACATCCCATGCCACCGGCAGAAAGACGTTCAGCCCTTTAGTATTTAGAAGCATCTCCCTGATCTCGTGCCGGTGCTCTTCTCTGTCATGACGTTCAACATGGACCAGGGCCAGATTCATCACTCCTGCGTTCTGCGCAAACTCAATACTCCCTGCTATGGTGCCGTGTCCCGAAGTTTTTCCGGACATCCGAAATGCCTCGTGGACAATCAAATCGCATTCACGGGCAAGCTCAAGCGTAGCCTCGGTCGGACGGCCGTCGCCGCTATAAAACAAGGCCCTTTCACCGTCTTCTATACGCACGGAAAGGGACCGCAAGGAATGCTCATTTTCTGCAGCGCTCACAGAAAAATCATAAACAATGACTTGACCTCCCGGCTCAATTTCCCGGAATTCTATCCGGAATTGCAATTTTTCTCTAAAATTGGGATAGGCCAGGTCCATGGCATCAAACACCTTTTTTCGAACGCCCGGCTGACCAATAATCTCAAGGGTCTTAGTCCTGTTCATCTCCTGGAATCTCAAAAGCAACAGCGGAACGCCGAAAAAATGATCCCCGTGGAAATGTGAGATCCACAAGGCATCAAGCATGTCCTGATCTGAACAGACCCTGAAAAACTGATGTGCGGCATTGAAACCGCAGTCAAGGAGCATCACCCGCTCTTTGCCGCTGATAACGCTCCGGACCAGGAGAGATGTATTAGGATGAACAGGGTCGCACGCCTCGCCGACGCCTAAAAATTCTATTCTCATGCTGTTTGTTTAAACCAAAGCTTCCTTCAGTCCGCTGACATTTAAAATCATGTCCATTTCCGGTGAGAGTTCAGTGACCTCCCACTCGATTTCCGCTTTCAAAGCCTTCCGAAAAGCGATCAGGAGTTGAAGAGAGGCTGTGTCCGCATAAGAGACCTTCCCTAAATCGAGAGAGATCTTCTTAGCGCGGGATAGGTGATCGTCAAGGAAACTCTTCAGGTTCTCGATATCGTGTATAGTCAACTCCCCGTCAATCCGAAAAATCCCTTCCGAGTCCTGGCTGATCTTAAATTGTGGTGAGCCCATCAGACTTAACTCCTATTTTTATTATTCTCACAACCCAAGCAGTTACCGGTCTTCTTCTATTACAACGTCAGGCCGCGGCATGTCAACCGGAAACAGGTTCTGTTTTTTTTCTTGCCGCATAGGCAAGTTGCCTCTATCCTAAGGGCTCAAGTAAAAATAAGTTGGACAATATTGCGCTCAGATTTAGGTCGGATTGGGCCGATTGTGAGGTTACAAAACCGCAGGACCAGCAGCGCTAATTTGAGG
>JAYEJK010000453.1:0-7193 GCA_034660535.1 Thermodesulfobacteriota bacterium
ATTCGAGTCATGCGCATTTATGAAATCGCCTGGTCACCGAGCCAAAAAGGAGACACGGACAAACAAGTTTGTCCATGCCACCCATCACCCATCGCCTCCCCCAAATCCGTTATAATCAGGATTTTTTGTAAGCATTCCGAGCATAAACGGATACCATTCTGTGAACCCTGAACCCTGAACCCTGAACAAATCTAGTTTGTTATTTCCTCACGGTCAACCGGTTTGATAGTGCGGGTGGAGATTTTTCCTGATGAAATCGGGCAAACCGCTAAAACAATTGCCCCGGGCCGGTACTGTGGGCGAATATCTTTCAGCGCTCAAGTCCTCCCCAATATACGGGCCCCAGGTGATTTATCACAAGGAAATCACCGAAAAACGCGCCATCTATAAAAAGCCCGAAAAGCCCTGGCCGGCCGTTATTTTAAAAGCGCTTGCCCAAATGGGAATCAAGAGCCTCTATTCCCATCAGGCTGAAGCAGCGGACCTGATCCGGCAGGGTGACAGCATAATAATAGCCACTCCCACTGCAAGCGGCAAGAGCCTGGTTTACAATCTCCCGGTATTTGAAAGTATTTTCCGAAAACCGGAAACAAAGGCCCTCTATCTCTTCCCTTTAAAGGCCCTGGCCCAGGACCAGCTTAAGGCGGTTCAGGAACTGGCGGGCCGGCTTCCTGAAGAGCAACGTCCCACCGCAGCTATCCTGGATGGTGATACATCCTCATACAGACGAAAAAAAATTCGTGAAACACTGCCGAATATCCTGATCAGCAATCCCGACATGCTCCATCTCTCCATGCTGGGATACCATGAAAACTGGTCCCAATTCTGGTCCGGTCTGACCCATGTGATTATGGATGAGGCACACACCTATCGCGGTGTTTTCGGAACTCACATGGCCTGGGTAGTGAGGCGGCTGCGCCGTATATGCGGCTTTTTCGGGACTGATCCTCAGTTTGTCCTCTCTTCGGCCACAATCGGAAACCCTGCACAACTGGCAAACGACCTGCTCGGCATTCCGGTCAAGACTATTACGGGAACCGGGGCGCCCGAAGGCCCGCGTCATTTTGTATTTTTCGACCCATATGAGAGCGCGGGCCACGCGGCAAGCCGGCTGCTTGAGGCGGCCCTGAAACGCGGACTGCGAACCATTGTGTATACACAGTCCCGCAAGATGACGGAACTCATTTCGGTCTGGACAAAACCGCGGCTCGGAGACATTCAGGACAAGCTTTCATCATACAGGGCGGGATTCCTGCCTGAAGAGCGGAGGGAGATCGAAGGCAGACTCGCAAGCGGGGAACTTTTAGGCGTTGTCTCGACAAGCGCCCTTGAACTGGGAATCGATATCGGCTCTCTTGATATCTGCATCCTGGTCGGATATCCCGGAACCATAATGCAGACATGGCAGAGAAGCGGACGCGTGGGCAGGCGTCAGCGCGAATCCCTTGTAGTGCTTATTGCGCAGGAGGATGCCCTGGACCAGTATTTTATGCGTAATCCGGATGATTTTTTCAATCGGGACATAGAAGACGCCGTGCTCAACCCGGACAATTCAACGATCATAAAACGACATCTTGTCTGTGCCGCGGCTGAACGGCCGATATCTATAAACGACCCGCTTATCAAGAGCCATGCCGCCTCACAGGTTATACGCGAAATGGCTGATAAGGGGACACTGCTTCTGGGTGACGATGGCAGGGAATGGTTCACAATTCGGAAATATCCCCATCGCAGTGTAAATTTGCGTGGAAGCGGAAAATCGTATTCAATCCGCAAATCAGGCGACCGCGGGCTTCTGGGCGAGATCGACGGGAACAGGTGCCTTAAGGAATGCCATCCAGGAGCTGTTTACCTGCATCGCGGAAAGACCTGGATTGTTACGGATCTTGATTTTGAAGGACATGAGGTCACGGTAGTTCCGCAGGATGTGAATTATTTCACACAACCCCTGGGAAACAAGCAGACCGAGATTATAAAAGTTTACAAAAGCGTTGCTAAAGAGAATTTTCGGGCTTCGATGGGATACCTGCGTGTAACGGAATCTGTGACCGGTTTTCAAAAACGGTTGAAAAGGGGCCGGAAACTGATTTCCACGGAACAGCTCGACCTTCCCCCGATAATATTTGAAACCGAGGGGCTATGGATTGAGATTCCAAAACAAGTTCAGGACCGGCTTGAACAGGGCCGATTTCATTTCATGGGCGGGATACACGCAATGGAACACGTGTCAATCTCCATATTTCCGCTGCTCGTCCTGTGCGACAGAAATGACGTAGGCGGGATCGCATATCCCTCCCACCCACAGCTTGAAGGAGCAGCGGTCTTTATCTATGACGGTTATCCGGGCGGCGTTGGTTTAACCAGGCAGGCGTTCGGCCGGATAGAGGAACTACTCCGCACAGCCTTAAAGACTATCAACACCTGTCCTTGTGAAGTCGGCTGCCCATCCTGTGTCCATTCACCAAAATGCGGTTCGGGAAATCGGCCCATTGACAAAGAAGCGGCCCGCCGCGTCCTGGATGGACTTCTGTCTCCAGGCGGCGTCAGGTCGGCTCCGGCGCGTGTAACCGGATTACAGGCCGCCCAACCGGCTTCAACTGACCAGAAAACCGCGCAATTGCCGGAACGGTACGGAGTTTTTGACCTGGAAACCCGCAAATCCGCCCAGGAAGTCGGCGGCTGGCACCGGGCCGAACAAATGGGGATCAGCGTTGCCGTGCTTTACGATTCCGAACTTGACGAATACATTACGTTCAGGGAGCACGATATTCCTGCTCTGGTGGAACATCTGAAAAGGCTTGACCTGGTCGTGGGTTTTAACAACAAGCGGTTTGACAACAGGGTTTTGTCCGCCTACACATCCTTTGACCTGAACAGCCTGCCGACCCTGGATATTCTTGAAGAGGTCAAAAAACGCCTGGGCTATCGGTTGAGCCTGGACCATCTGGCGGAACAGACCTTAAACGCTACAAAATCGGCAAACGGCCTGATGGCGCTTAAATGGTACAAGCAGGGCCGAATTGACAAGATCATCGAGTACTGCAAAAAAGACGTGGAGATTACAAAAGATATATTCCTGTTCGGTTTCAGGAATCAGTACCTGCTTTTCAGAAACAAGGCAGGCAAAAAAGTCCGCTGCCCGGTCAGGTTTGACGCACGGTTTCAATTTCGTGCAGCCAGGGGGTCGGCAGCGGAAGGATTGCGTCTGCTGGATAAGGGTCTGGAAAGAAATAACTTGGGTAATTCCGATCCGAAATGTGTTGCAGATTTAGTCGGTTTGATATTCACGAAACCGCAAGCGTAGCAGGGCTACGGTGAGGATTTCGGGGATGTCAAACCGGCTAAAGGTGTGATACAGTTCGGAAACGGAAAATCCAAGTTATTTCTTTCCAGACCCTAAGCTTAATTCTGTTGGCTAAACAATGGATTACCCTGTCAACTGCTTTCGCATGGCCATGTATTTTTTTTTCATCGGAGACATGAAACCTTTTTTAGCGATGAAGTCTATCAGCAACTTCGCAAGCACAAACGTACAGGACGACCGCTGGGCAGTGAAAGGTTTAACCTACCCAAAACCCAGTTCTTTTAAAAAATTCACGTTTTTTGTCCAGTTTTTACGTATCTTGACCCATAATTTCAGAAAGCAGCGCTGGGCCAGAAGGTCTTCGATGTCCTTGCGGGCAGCGGTGCCGATTTGCCTGAGTTTTTCCCCTCCCTTTCCAATAATTATCCCTTTTTGTGATTTTTTTTCCACATAGATCGTTGCGTGGATTGAAATCAATCCTTTGCCGGAGTCCTCGTGAAACGAATCAATAGCGACTGCTGTTGAATACGGAATTTCCTGATCTGTATGGAGAAAGATTTTTTCTCTGATTATTTCAGAAACAATAAAACGTTCCGTGGCATCGGTTGGAATATCCTCAGGGTAGAGGCGCGGGCCGGACGGCAGAAATTTCAGAAGTTCCGGGATCAGAATGTCGATGCCGTCATGCATAAGGGCTGAAACCGGAATGATCGTGTCGAACGGGTAAAGCTCTCCGTAACCCTCGATCACCGGAAGCAGTCTCGTTTTGTCGATAAGGTCTATCTTATTTAAGAGCAGGATGGACGGCCTGTTCGACCCTTTTAAATATTTTGTTGCGGTATTTTCTTTTTTCGGCACAGGAAAAGTGACGTCGATCATGAAAAGTATTACATTTACCTCTTTCAGTGTGTTCAAGGCAATTTTGACCATTTCCAGATTCAGGGGCGTACGGGCCTTATGAAGGCCGGGCGTGTCCAGCATGACGACCTGGTAGTCAGGCCCGTTCAATATCCCTAAGATTCTGTTTCTGGTGGTCTGCGGCTTTGGTGAGACTATTGATATTTTCTGGCCCAGCAGGCAATTGAGCAGGGTGGATTTCCCCACATTCGGGGGGCCGACCAGGCCTACGACTCCGGATTTGATTGAATTTTCCATTTCTATCTGGATATCCTTTATGACAGTTGTTTCAGGGGGTCAGGAGTTTAACCTTAGGGTCTGGAAAGAAATAACTTGGATTTTCCGTTTCCGAACTGTATCACACCTTTAGCCGGTTTGACATCCCCGAAATCCTCACCGTAGCCCTGCTACGCTTGCGGTTTCGTGAATATCAAACCGACTAAATCTGCAACACATTTCGGATCGGAATTACCCAAGTTATTTCTTTCCAGACCCTTAAAGCGTAAATCCTGGAACTTTGAACGTGAGTAGTTACAAATATAGCCCCTTTTGTATGGTATGACATTGTAAAATAGTGACAAATCACATTATTGCTGTTACAGGGACTGCACACCCGGACAGGAAAGTCGTAAACGCTTATGTATGGTTAAGGGTCTGGAAAGAAATAACTTGGATTTTCCGTTTCCGAACTGTATCACACCTTTAGCCGGTTTGACATCCCCGAAATCCTCACCGTAGCCCTGCTACGCTTGCGGTTTCGTGAATATCAAACCGACTAAATCTGCAACACATTTCGGATCGGAATTACCCAAGTTATTTCTTTCCAGACCCTAAGGTTTATCCCGGTCATAAATTCACAAGGAAAAATATTTCATGGCATTAAAGGGAAGAGTGATAGAATACATTGATAATGGCAGGTTCATCTGCGGTATTGTAATCGAGGAGAGTGGGAAACGGTTGAGGATCCTCAACCAGAACGGCAGGGAGGTTAATCTGCCGCTTGCCAGGGCCATGCATAAATCACTTAAATCACATTCCGTGGATCAGCCCAGGGAAGATTTGTGCAATCTCTTAAAGAGCACGTCGGAAAAGCGTCAGCAGATGATGACCCTGGTCAATCTGGAGGAGATATGGGAACTAGCGATCGAAGAGAATAATTCCCTGTTTGAACCGGAGTTTCTGACTGAACTATGTTTTGGTGAGCATGCAACGGATGACCATGTAGCATCTTTTATGCGCTCTATTTTTAATGACCGTCTTTTTTTCAAATACAAGGAAGGGAAAATCATCGTTCATTCCGAGGAAGCGGTGAAGCAGCTCCGCATTCGCCGGGAAAAAGAGCTGGAAAAGGAGGCTCTCTTAAATAACGGCGCCAGGGCGCTGGCTCAACTGTGGGAAGGAAATATGCCGGAAAAGTGGCCCGAGCGTGAGACGTGCCTTGAGATGCTTGCAGACTATTATCTTTATGGAAACGATGCATCAAAAAGCGCAGTGACGCGAGATCTCCTTAAAAAAGCGCGTCTTTCAGCGCCACATGCATGTTTTCATCTTCTGGTCAAGGCCGGTGTATGGAACAAAAACGAGAACATCCCCCTGCTGCGCCATGAAATACCCATCGAATTTTCAGACGCGGCCCTGAAACAGGCGAGATCCCTGGCAGAGTCAGATCCATCAGCCCTTTGGACGGATGGGCGCAAGGATTTCAGGAATCTGCCCATTCTCACTATTGACAGCGAGTCCACCAGGGATTTTGATGATGCCCTGCATGTTGAGAAACAGGGTGAAAATTATCTCGTTGGAATCCACATCACGGATGTGACGGATTATGTAAAACCGGGCGATCCTCTATTTCAGGAGGCCGTGACCAGGATTTCATCCATATACATGCCCGATGCCTGTATCCCGATGCTTCCCCCGGAACTTTCGGAGGGGTGCTGCAGTTTAATAGCCGGCAAGGAACGGGCCGCGATGAGTTTCATGGCGTTGCTCTCCCCTGATGGGGAGACGCTTGATCTTGATATTGTGCCGAGTCTGATCAGGGTGCAGCGCCGGCTTACCTA
Source organism: Thermodesulfobacteriota bacterium (assembly GCA_034660535.1). Classification (GTDB taxonomy): domain Bacteria; phylum Desulfobacterota; class Desulfobulbia; order Desulfobulbales; family DAOVYS01; genus DAOVYS01. Next base: position 6,262 of record JAYEJK010000453.1, read on the forward strand.
TTCGGAAGCGGAAAAGATGATCGATTCGGATGAGGAACTGAAAATCCTGGCAATGCTCAGCCGTAAGCTGATGGAGAGGAGGATTGATGCCGGCGCCCTGTTGCTTCCGATTCCTGATGTCAATATCTCAATTGATCCGGATGATACTATAAAGATCACTAAATCGGAAGCGGACAGCCGGTCAAGAATTCTGGTTGCGGAATTCATGATCCTCGCCAATACCCTTGGGGCCGGATTTGTGGCTGACAGAGAATCCCCGGGGCTGTTCAGATCCCAGCCTCCCCTTAGAACAAGATTGATTCACGGTTATGACAAAGATTTATTTCTGATTTTCCGACAGCGAAAGAACCTTCCCAGAGCGGAACTGCTGCCTGACCCGAAGCCTCACAGTAGCGTGGGCGCAACGCAATATACCATGGTCACATCACCGATACGTCGTCTTATGGATCTTGCGATGCAGCATCAGATCATGCATCTGGTGAGAGGGAAGGGTGTGCTGTTTTCGCGTGACGAGATGGCCGATCTGGCCCGTTCCATAGTAACCGGCCTGTCCAGAATCAATCCTGTCAGACAGTTGAGGTACCGTTACTGGATACTGAAATATCTCGAAACCAGGAAGGGCGACCGGTTTGATGCACTGATCATTGAGTCGGGTCCCCGGAGGGCTCATGTAGTGCTGGTTGATTTTCTTATTGACGGCGATCTTCCGGCCAATCAGGCGATCGGTGAACCCGGCGGTATCGTCTCACTGCGCCTGTCAAGGGCAGTCGCCCTTGACAACATCATGCGGCTTGAATGGTGATGGCTTAGGGCTCAAGTAAAAATAACTTGTACATCTTCCATCTCATCTTCAGGCCGTTTTGGGCCGATTGTGAGGTTACAAAATCCTCAAATCAGCGCTGCTGGTCCTGCGGTTTTGTAACCTCACAATC
>JAYEJK010000454.1:0-1650 GCA_034660535.1 Thermodesulfobacteriota bacterium
CTTGCCTTTTTCTTTTATATACCAAGCCGGATCCTGGCCGATAGTGTCTTGATCATAAAGCGTCAGCTCTCTCGGAACGACTTCTCTATAGATTGGATTGGCTATTTCCAGCCCCTGCCTTCCAACACGAATCAGCCCCAAGTCAATAAGATATTGGCGATCTTCAGTTGTAATATCTTCTGTTGCCCGTTTTTCGCCAACCAGAATCGCCTCTATTACTCTTGCGACCCGTGGTTCCGTCAGCTTATCGGATAGCTGATCAAGATGAACGTCCCGGCGTTGAATCAGAATTTCAACCGATCTGTCGACATCTGCCGCCTGAACGGACGTTTCAAAAGGTATGGCGAACTTTCCGAAACAAAGCTCCCACCCCAGGGCGTTTACCAGCCAGGGTTGACCATTGGTAAAATAAAATACGCTGTTAATGGCATCAGAAGAAAATTTCTGGCCCGTATCTTCCGTATGCTGCGCATATAAACATTTCACATGGTCAAGGGTGAAATCTTCCAGGCGGGTGGATTCTTTTTTGATATTAAAGGCTGAGCCGCCAACCACGTATTTCATTTTTTCATCTGAATAAATACGGTAATCGCGGATATCACGCAGACCGATAATGCAAAGGGCGTGGGGAAAGGCCCGAGGGCGTTTTGTATACCCGGAACGTAATTGACGGAGAACAGACAATAATCCGTCTCCGATCAGGGCATCAACCTCATCCATGAACAAAACCAAGGGCTTGGGCAGCTCAAGGCACCAATTAATAAGGAACATGGAAAATTCATTGCCAATATCTGCAAAACAGGCTGGAGACGGCCGATACTCCGGTGGCAGATAGATTTTGGCATTCATGCGGAACTCGTTGACAATCGTACGATTCAGTTGCTCAATATTATTCCGCCAGGCCTGTCCGGCCTCTACATTGACATACAGGGCGATATAATCACCTTCACTGTTCAATTCATCCATCAACTGCAGCATAATGGTGGTTTTGCCGGTCTGCCTGGGCGCATGAAGGAAAAAGTACCGCTTATCATCAATAAGTTGGCGGACACCGGAAAAACGGTCAGCTTTATCAATCATGTAGTGATCCCCAGGCACACAAGGGCCGGCGGTATTAAAAAATCGTCTTTTCATGCTTCCGGTCAGTTCCTGTTGGGTAAGCGATCACTCTTGGTTCCGCTCTTCCAACCATTCCAGGACTTCTCTTGCGTATAACCTGAAATCATCAAGGTGGTCGGTGATTACACTATACACGACATCCCAATTAATGGATTGGTATTCATGAATCGCAATATTACGAAAACCAACACTTTTCCGCAATTTTTCCCCGGTTGAATTTGTAATTACGCCTGCCTCGTGCAGGCGTGTAAAACTGTCGGCCATAGACATGGGTGTACGAACGTCGAATTCGGCAATGATATGTGCCGCGATATCCACGCAGACTTGCACGGCCCGCTCTAAATTCAGTACAATAATGTCCTGAAGATCCAAATCCGAAAAAAGACGTTCCTTTTCAGTAGGAGTTTTGGGGTTGGTTTTAATTTCGGCCACAAGTCTTTCATTGGGCAAAGGTGGGCACAGCCCACCCTACAAAAAATACATATTTCCACCATGTTATTCTTAGTTCTCTTGTAGGGTGGGCTATGCCCA
>JAYEJK010000455.1:0-7188 GCA_034660535.1 Thermodesulfobacteriota bacterium
CTCCGGGTGGATGGATATAATGACTTCCGACGAGAGCGCCATAATCATGTATCAACTGGATTTTGAATCTGAGTAAATATTCGGCTTGATGCCGAAAAACAGCTAACCCGGATAAACTGGAAATTTTGGGGTTGGTTTTAATTTCGGCCACAAGTCTTTCATTGGGCAAAGGTGGGCACAGCCCACCCTACAAAAAATACATATTTCCACCATGTTATTCTTAGTTCTCTTGTAGGGTGGGCTATGCCCACCGTTATAATGGCCGAAGTTAAAACCAACCCCGAAATTTTTAAAGGTCCTGGACTATTTTCAGTACCCCCCTGAGGGGTATAAAAAACAAGAAAATTACCACTAAGGTACTAAGATCTCCGAATAGTTACGAATCTGAAAAAGAAACTATGTGATAATACTTAAAAAAATCCTTGACAAAATTTGAATGAAACATTTATAAACGTACTATTAATAGTTGCAATATGTTGAAATGGCGAAAAGAGTATTTCAGCCTTGTTGACTGAGACGCCGGCCGGGGGCGGCCGGGCCTGGACAACAAAGGGGTGAGGGCTTAATACTCATGCTGTTTTGACATAATGAGCAAGGTTGATTTTATATTGACCTTAAGGAACTGAAGTTAATAACTTCAATACGTTAAAAAAAAGGAGAAAAGAAATGAAAAAAGTTTTATCAACAGTGGCAGCGCTTGGACTCGTTGCAGGCATGAGCGCCAGCGCTTCAGCGCTTGAGTGGTCCATCAGCGGCGATTATACGGTGCAGGGCGTAAATCTGAATCACACTAACAGAGGCACAACCGTGGCCACGGGTCTGGCCGGCCCAAGGGCCGGTGATTTTAACGACGGTCCGCTTGCAGGTCAAGATGATGATCAGAATTCCGACGCTTACTACTGGCACCAGTTCCGCACCGACGTAACCATGAAGGTCAATGATAACATCAAGGTGCTGTCGGAAATTTACATGATCGATGCTTACACCGGATGGGAAGATACAAGAAACAATGCTGTTGGGGATACCACGCACGGAAACTATGTCAACGTATTCAAGCTCTGGATGCAGTACACCACTCCTTTTGGTTTGTTCGAGATCGGACGTTTGCCCAACGGACAGGTGCTGAATGCTTTTACCAACACCGACCTGCAGGGTGACGGCATCAAATTCAGCCCGAATCTGCCTGAGCCGTTTACTCTGTGCCTGGTGACACAAAAGGTAGATGAAAACGACAGTGTTATTTCTGTCGGCTTTAATGACGATACCGATAACGACTATGATTACTATCACGTATCAGTAGGCTATCATACTGAGAATATCGTCGCTGATACGGCCCTCAGATACTGGGATAATGCAGTGTCCAGAGACTTAGGCGTAGGCGCCCCTTATAACCAAGAATTCTGGACATGGTGGCTGGCAGCAGATCTCACCTTTGGAAATTTTTATGTAGAAGGCGAATTTGCTTATACTTTCGGTAACTGGATGGATTGGGAAGATGATACCCTTGGCGCTGTTGATGATATCGATATTGATGCAATGTCTCTTATGCTGAATGGCGGCGCAAAATTCGGCGACCTTGATATCGGCCTTATGTATTTCTTCTTAGAGGGCCAGGATGAGGATGATGACAATCCGGGTGAACTTGACGACGACATGACTGCCTATATGATGTTCTCCGGCGGCGCGGGTGGCGCGTTTAGCCCATACTACGTTCTGACAGGGCCTCAGACCGCGATGCTGAATCAAGATGCGGTCGGTAACGGCAATATTGACCAGGAAATAGCTGCAGCCGGCATCCACTGCCTTGGTGTGCATGCCGACTTTCAGGTCAGTCCCAAGCTCACGGTCCACGGCGCTATCGCATACGCATGGGCCGATGAAACCGATTTTCCGTCCGCATATCCCAATGGCGCCCAGTTCGGCGCAGGCACTGACGGTGACACCATTGATGAGGATGGGACCATAGATGAGCGCGAAGACGACTATGGCTGGGAAATTGACGTGGGAGTCGCATACAAGCTCCTGGACAACCTGACCTATTCCCTCAACATCGGTTATCTCGATACAGGCGATTTTTTCGCGGTTGCCTATGATGCCGCCGGTGATTCATATGAGACTGATGACACGAATGACATCCTTCTTGTTACAAATACACTGACCATGGAATTCTAATCTCTCTTTTTGAGACTTTTTAATTCTTTTAGTATGTATAAACTCCCTGCAGGCCTCTCACCCTACTGCAGGGAGTTTTTTTGTGTAAGCGTTCCCCCCCGGCACACTGCATCCGGAGTCTCGCAGTCTCGCTTACCTGATCACGCATTTATACCCCCTTGCGGGGTGCATCTACAACACAGGTGAACGCTTACACTGCATAATTCGGGGTTGGTTTTAATTTCGGCCACAAGTCTTTCATTGGGCAAAGGTGGGCACAGCCCACCCTACAAAAAATACATATTTCCACCATGTTATTCTTAGTTCTCTTGTAGGGTGGGCTATGCCCACCGTTATAATGGCCGAAGTTAAAACCAACCCCCATAATTCATAATTCGTAATTCATAATTTCTACAGGAGGATTGACATGGGGAAAAGATTGCGTCTGGGTGAAATACTGATTAAGAAGGGTCTTGTTACACAGGACCGGGTTGACAGGGCGCTTCTGTTGCAGGCCGGCCGGAACCGGCGGCTGGGGCATATATTAATGGAGAATGGAGATATTGCCGATAATCAACTGCTTGAGGCCCTTTTAGAAAAATTTGACATTCCCATTGTAAATGTTGAAGCTGAATTGACTCATGAAGTGAAGAAAATCTTGCCGAGGCGCCTGTGCCGAAAACACACGGTGATCCCGTTGTCTCTTGAAGATAACAATGTCATGACCGTTGCCATGATGGACCCGCTGGATGATAAGGCGCTTTTTGACATTGAAAGTTATACCGGGCTTGCCGCAAGTCCGGTAGTTGCAGGAAAAAAGGAGATTCATGACGCGGTCGGCAGGCATGTGCCCATCTCATTTGAAGATATTTTCAATCCACAGATCTTTAACAAGGCGGCCAAAATTGCTTCGGTGGCTGCAATGATTCTCTTTTTTGTTGCCGGCTATCTTGTTAACCAGTACTTTCAAACCGAGAAATATGGAACGATTTCGGTTGTGAGTGATTCAAAAATATTCAAAAACCATGATTTAATGGTAGGTTTTCAGGAAAGCGGCGCTATTTCCCTTCTGGGGCGCGGGGCTTATTCCAATGGTTTTTTTTCCGTGACATTTCATGATATCGCAATGTTTACCGGTTTTCTGGAAAAAAAGAGAGAAAATTTCTCCGACACGCAATATGACTGGTTATACTGGGTCGCAGACCAGGAGACAGGAATAGCTATCTAGTACATAGGTTCAGGGTTCAAAGGTTCCCGGTTCAAGGTTCAGGGTTTATTTAATCGGAATTTTTCCTGTTCAACCCTGAACCTCTGAACTCTGAACCTCTGAACCCGGAACCCTTGAACCCTTACCCCCTTGAACCCCCATGAGGTTTTTCCGACCCAGGTCTTTTCCGCTTTTGGTGTTGCTCGGTTTCGGGTTTGTATCGCTGCCGCTGATCGTGGCCCTGGTCAGTGTCGAGATATCTGTTGAACGGTTTGTCAGGCAGAGTGCGCAAACAGTTGTCCTCGCTGTTTCCGGAACCAGGGAAAGCCGGCTCCTGATCGAGCAGATTCTGTCACAGGAACGTAAGGCCCGTCAGTATCATGTTCTGGGCGATGAATATCTGCTTTTAGAAGCAGTTGAAAAGCACAAAGAAATCCAGGAAACCCTTGATCGTTTGGCCGCATTCCCGCTTGAAACGGAACTTAAAAAAAATCTTGAATCACTTAAGATAAAAGAAAAATCCCTGTTTGAGACATTCAGGATTCATCCTCCCGGTTCCGCGGACGGCAGGGACGCCCTTGATGAGTTTGTCGCACTGAACGAACTTGCCAGGAAAATTTTTTCTAAAAGCAGTGAACTTATCGTAAACGAGGTCAATGCGTTACAAAATGCCGCAGGCAAAGCGCGTCAGGTTCTCATCTGGCAGATGGCAGGCCTTGTCTCCTGCACCATTCTTTTTGTTGTCCTCTTTTCCTCCCTTATTTCAAGGCCCATTCGGCAAATCGATAAGGGAATCAGTCTGCTCGGGGATGGGGATTTCTCCTCGCCGATAAAGGTCACTGGATCACAGGACCTGGAATTTCTGGGTGAACGGCTGGATTGGCTCCGAATGAGACTTGCTGAGCTTGAAGAGGAAAAAGCCAAGTTTGTTGCGCATGTGTCTCATGAACTTAAGACCCCGCTGGCCTCCATTCGGGAAGGGTCGGAATTGCTTGGCGAGGAAGTGGTTGGCCCTCTTACAGGGCAGCAGCGGGAGATTGCCGCAATTATCACTAAAAACAGCATCCAACTCCAAAAACTGATTGAAAATTTATTCAGCTTTAATACGCTCCTTGCTAAGGAGACCGTTCTGTACCGGGCTGAACTGACTCTGGACCGGATTGTGTCCGATGTTGTAGATGATCAGAAACCGGTTATTCTAAAAAAAGAATTGTCCTTGGATATGAACCTGGAATCGGTTATTTTGCAGGGTGATCGGAAACGGCTGCAGACTGTTGTGGATAATCTTCTCTCAAATGCCGTAAAATTTACTCCTGTCGGCGGCGCTATTGCATTAAGTCTCGGACGTCAGGATAATTCAGCTGTTCTTGATGTGAAAGACACTGGTCCTGGGATTCCTGCAAACGAGCGAGAGAGGATATTTGAGCCGTTTTTTCAAGGGCAATCACCCAACCTTGGGCATATCAAGGGCACGGGTCTGGGCTTAGCTATTGCAAAGGAGTATGTTCTGGCGCACGGGGGCGCCCTGGAACTGATTCAGGATAATGAACCGGGCGCTCATTTTCGAGTGCATTTACCGTTGACGGCATCGCAATAGGTTAATTACATTGATTGAATTTTCGAAAGTTCGGATATTAATTTTAATATTTCTTGTTTCGGCCCTTACGGGATGTGCAGGGCCGGACCCGTTTTCAGGATTGATCCGACAGGGAAGCGCTGTTACGGATTTAGGGCTGATTCCACGAAGTTCGGAACCCGCGAATGTTAAACCGGCTGATCACCCCAAGTCGATTTGTTTTGCAAAACAAGAACGCCGGGCCCTGGCTGCATATTATTACTATATCCAGAAATTTTCTCAGGATGAACTTAAAAATGAATACGATCTTGTCCTGGCTTCTTTTGAAAGAAACGGCGGCGATAATGACCGTTTGCGTCTGATTTTTTTGTCGCTATTACCGGAAACACCATTTAGTGATACAGGGTATGCATCCGAATTGCTGACCGGTTTTCGCGGCAGGGATTTCGGCGGACGGCCTGATATTCTGGGGCTGATCAAGGTCCTTGATACATTGGCTTCAGAGCAGATTAAAACCAGGCAGGATCTGGCACAGGGGCGGGAACGCATTAAAACCTTAAGGCGCAGCCGGATGGAGAGCCGGGAGTTGGTTAAAAACCTGACACTAAAGCTTGAAAAAGAGCAGAAGCAAAACAAAATTCTGTTGCGGCAGTTGCGGGAATTGAAGAACATTGAGGAAATCATCACAGATCGGGAAAAGGTCGGTCTTCCCGGGGAGTAATAGAACAAAATGGCCGGTCGGAAATATAGAATACTTATAGTTGACGATGATCAGGACCTTTTGCGGCTGCTTTCAATGCGTCTGACCGGGGCCGGGTATGAGGTCAGCGCAGCGATGAGCGGTGAGCAGGCACAGTCCGTGATGCCGACATTCAGGCCCCACATGGTGATCACTGATCTGCGGATGGACGGCATGGACGGGATGGCGCTGTTTGATTCCATCAGGAGTGTAAATACTTCTCTTCCCGTCATCATACTTACAGCACACGGGTCTATTCCGGATGCGGTTTCCGCCACAAAACAGGGAGTCTTTTCTTTCCTGACCAAGCCGTTTGATGGGAAAGAACTCCTTCTGGAGGTTAAAAAAGCGCTCAGCCTGACCGGGGTCGGGTTAGGCAGGGCCGAAATGGACGTCAAATGGCGGGAAGACATAATTTTCAAAAGCCCGGTTATGGAGGATTTGCTGAACAAGGCAAAACTTTTGGCGGCAAATGATTCCAACGTCTTAATCCGCGGTGAGAGCGGCACAGGGAAGGAACTGCTGGCAAAGGCGATCCACCGGGCCAGTTCCCGTTCATCAAAGCCGTTTGTGGTAGTGAACTGCGGCGCCATTCCGGAGGAGTTGCTTGAGTCTGAATTGTTCGGCCACATTAAGGGTTCTTTTACCGGGGCTGTGCAGAATTATTCCGGTCTTTTCAGATCAGCCCAGGGAGGCACGCTTCTTCTGGATGAAATAGGAGACATGCCCATTTCACTCCAGGTCAAACTTTTGCGGGTCATCCAGGAAAAACAGGTGCGGCCTGTTGGGTCAACCAGATCGATTGATGTGGATGTGCGAATCATTTCCGCAACTCATCGCGATCTTGAAAAGGCGATTGAGACCGGAAATTTCCGGGAGGATCTTTATTACAGACTGAACGTGGTTCCCATGGAAGTGCCGCCTCTTTCCGAACGGCGTGAGGACATCCCTGTTCTGGTAACGCATTTTCTGGAAAAACTCTTTAATCGTACTGGAAAGAGAATAACAGGGTTTGCTCCGGATGCGATGGAGATGCTTCTTTCAGCGCCATGGCCCGGCAACGTACGCCAGTTGTTAAATGTGGTGGAGCAGGCTGTAGTCTTTGCAATAACACCGGTTATTACTGCAGATCTTCTAAACAGCACGATTCGGGAGAATTCCGGTAACATCCCAACCTTTCATGAAGCGCGGCGGGAATTTGAACGGGAGTATCTGGTAAGCCTGCTTCAAATGACAAAAGGGAATGTGACCCAGGCAGCAAGATTTGCATCAAGAAACCGAACAGATTTTTACAAAATCCTCCAACGCCATCATATCGCCCCTTCGCTTTTCAAGGCTTGACGTAAACGTTCAAGACCGATTACACGACGTTTCCGGTTTGCTTTCATAATTCCTGATTATAACGGATTTGGGGGAGGAAAGCCTTGCACCATTTTTTGTAACTGCCTGATGGGTGGCATGGACAAACTTGTTTGTCCGTGCAAAAAACGTCAATGCAAAGTGAGGAAAGAATTA
>JAYEJK010000456.1:0-7159 GCA_034660535.1 Thermodesulfobacteriota bacterium
CCTGAACCCTGAACCCTGAACCCTGAACCCTGAACCCTGAACCCTGAACCCTGAACCCTGAACCCTGAACCCTGAACCCTGAACCCTGAACCCTGAACCCTGAACCCTGAACCCTGAACCCTGAACCTTGAACCCTGAACCTTGAACCTCTTAAGACAGTGCATTCCTGACAATTTTGGAAAGCGCGGAAACCATGATCGGTTTCTGCATGACACCGCGGAATCCGACCGCTTTCACATCCGAAGACGAGGCAACATCCGGGTAGCCGGTTAAGAGAATTACAGGGATGCCGGGCCTGATCGCAGCAATCTCGGTTGCCAAAGCGGTTCCCGTCATTACCGGCATTGTGTAGCCGGTAATGACAAGGTCAAATTTGTCCGGTTCTTTACGAAATATCTCCAGTGCCCTGACACTGTCGGTACGGATTTCGACACTGTATCCAAGAAATTCCAACATGCGTCTGCATACTTCCACTATCTGCATATCATTGTCTACCAGCAAAATCCGCTCGTTTCCGCGAGGCAGAGATGAGGTCGTTGCCTTATCTTCTATGGTCACGGATTTCCGAACCTCCGGCAGAAAGACATGAAATATGCTCCCTTTGCCCGGCTTGCTTGTGACAACTATCTCGCCGCCATGATTTTTAATGATGCCGTGAACTACTGCCAGGCCCATTCCAGTCCCCACCTGGACAGGCTTGGTGGTGAAAAACGGCTCTAAAATATGCCCCATGGTCTCAGGGGACATGCCGGATCCCGTGTCACTCACTGTCAGCCTGACATAGTTCCCTTTCAGATTGGGATTAAATTTTTGGATTTCCGAGTCAGCCGTTATGTTTTTTAACTCCACCCGGAGCACTCCGTCTTTTTTCCCAATAGCCTGAAACGCATTTGTACAGAGATTCATCAGCACTTGATGAATCTGAATCGGATCAGCCAGGATGAACCCGATGTCCTGATCCAAGTCTTCTTCTATGGTTATGGTGGTCGGCAGTGTGGCACGCAGGAGCTTTAAAACCTCCTTAACAATGGGACTGATCTTGATCTCGGAACTTCCGGTCTCTGACCTGCGGCTGAATGTTAAAATCTGTTTGACCAGCTCCCTGGCGCGCTCTCCGGCTTTGAGTATTTCACCGACATACTTTCTCGCGGGATTGCTTTTATCCGCTATATGGTGCGCCAGTTCGGCGTTTCCCATGATAGCGGTCAGTATGTTGTTGAAATCATGGGCTATCCCCCCTGCCAGGGTACCGATGGCCTCCATCTTCTGTGCCTGGCGCATCTGTTTTTCCAGGTCGGTTTTATCAGTTACATCACGCCTCACGGAAACATAATGGATTATTTTACCGGATTTGTCATGCACAGGACAGATGGATCCCTCACACTCGTAAACAGAACCATCCTTTTTTTTATTGATCAGCCTGCCCCGCCAGATTTGCCCGTCACTCAAGGTCTTGTCAATTTTTGAATAAAATTCGGAGGCATGTTCCCCGCTCCGAAAAAAAACCGGGCTCTTTCCGATAATTTCATCCTTACCATATCCGGTGATCCGCTCAAAGGCCGGATTCACGTAACGTATTTTTCCGTCACAATCCCAGATTATTACGCTTTCCGCCGCCTGTTCAATGGCTGTCGACAGGAGCTGCAATTCCTCCTCTGAACCCATTTTTTCAGTGCGGTCATACATCTGCCCGATAACGAAACGCATCCTCCGGCTGTCGTCCTGCACAGGCTCTAACTGCATCCAGAGAGGAACAATGAGATCGTCGGCTGTAATGCACTCGATCTCTCCCTCCCAACTTTTACCTTCAGACAGGGCGGGGAATAATTCATGCTCAAGCCGTTCCGCTGCTTTGGGAGGATGATAGTTCCACATTTTCCCGGTTCCTATTTTAAGTTGTGACAGGCCAAACAATTTTTCATGGGCCGGATTGGCATAAATGATCCCGCCTTCCGGGTCAAAGACTGCTGTCGGTTTACTGGAAAGTTCAACCACTAACTTAAACAGATCTATCTTTTTTTTGGAATAAGCAGATTTAGTCATATAACCGCTCGTAAGCGTTCATGGGTTCATGGGTTCAAAGGTTCAGGGTAAGCTTATAATGATTTCGGGTTCGGAAGGGGGAGAATAAAGAAAAAGTTGTTACCTTCGGCCACAGCCTCGTATCCAGCTTCTCCCTCATGGATTTCCACCACCTGCCGGATGAAAGACAACCCATGGCCTGTACCAGGCATATTGCCTTTATTTCCACCCCTGTAACCATCGAAAAAAATAGCCTCCCTCTCTTTAATGCTAATATGCGGGCCTGTAGTAAACACATTGAACTTAATCCCGTCTTTTGCCTTGAAACTTCCTGTAGTGGTGGATGCAGGGAAATAATTTGGGATTATTTCCCGTCCATATGCCACGGCCTTTCTGCGCAGGCCCTGGTGATTAGTTACTTCCTTGGTGTATTTCACGGCGTTGGAGAACAGGTTTGCATACACCTGGGCAAGAAGACCGACATCAACAGTTAGAGCAATTTCTTCGTAAAGCATATCCTCAGGCCGTTCAACAGCTATTCCTCTTGACCTGATACGCTTGCTGTAATGTTCCAACTGGGGGACTATGATCTCTTTTTCCACCAGACATTTCTTTGTGCGAAGCACCAGTTGTCCTTTTTCAAAATGGTCCCGTCTGAACAGGCTTTCCAGGAACAGACTCATATTGGCGTGATATTTCTGAATGTCCCGGTGATATGTAGAGAGATCAGCCTCCAGATCAAAAATTTTTTTGTTCAGAATATCAAATGCCTGAGCGCTGACAAGTTTCTCTTCTCTTAATGCGAAGACGGTCTTTCCCAGCTTTTTTAAGTCCATTATTCTCTTCTTGCATATATTAAAGAAGTGCCTGAAGTACATGTTGGGGGTGATGACATTGTGCTCAATATCATGAACAAGGGTATTTATAAACTTGATATGCCGGATATACTGATGGGCAATCATCCGATTGTGCAGATTAAACCCAATACGATTTGAATATTTAATAAAAAAGAAACAGTCAGATTCGTTCATGCGGGAGAGAGGCCCTGCTTCCAACATGCCGACAAATGGATTTTCATCAGACTTGGGTGCAATGATATTCTGCTCAACGGAATTTTTTCTGATAATGGGGATTACGTAGGAATCGTGAATTTTGTATGGTTTTTCTGCAAGTTGAATATGGTCGGGAGCGTACAGTCTCTTTTCGGCAATGCCGTTTTTACTGTCACATACTAATTCCAGATTCCGACCGTCTTCGCTGAATAGATACAGGCATATCTCTAAATCGAGCACCTCAAAGGGCACACACACAATAATACGATAAAAGTCCTCCAGGGAATCAAATTCCTGAGCCAGTTCAAAAAAAATTTTTAAGATGTCGTTTTTCTTTTTGGTGAAATCATACTGAATAAAATCTTTTCTTTTTTCCATGACCCGCTTAAGGATTGGTTTGAGATCCGAGCGGGACTTATCTGCTTCTTTGAGGCTATTCGGCATAATTTTTTCCCATGGAAGTTTGTCGGACAGAGAGAATCATCACTCTTTGGATTCGAGAATTACCTCGTCGCACTCAGAAGTCTCCTCCAGGAGAACGTGGACATGTTCGTTTGCTCCAACCGATACATTCACCCCGGTGTAATCCGGCTGGATCGGCAATTCGCGACCTCCTCTATCGACAAGCGCCGCCAGTTGAATTGCGTGGGGCCTGCCGAAATCCATAATCGCATCCATGGCCGCTCGGATCGTCCGTCCCGTGAAGACAACGTCATCCACGAGTATGAGTGTCTGACCTTCTACGGCAAACGGGATATTAGTCGTTTTGACGACCGGGCTTTGCGAAACAAGGCTCCAATCATCGCGATAAAGCGATATGTCCAGACTGCCGACAGGAATGGTCATACCTTCTCCGGCATAAATAATATTTTTAATTCGATCAGCCAGAGGAACACCGCCTGTATGAATTCCTATCAAGGCCAGGCTGTCAACACCGTGGTTCTGCTCGAGAATTTGAAGAGCTATCCTGGTCAAAGATCTCTCAATGTCTTCTGCGGAGAGTATTCTTTTTCTATTAATAACCACTTTACTCACCTTAAACGTATGAGGTTCAAAGGTTCAGGGTTCAAAGGTTCAGGGGTTTATTAAAGGTTCAGAGACCGAAGCTCAACAGCTCTAAGTCCAGAAGTATTCCACTCCTTTCTCGTGCACCAGATTGATCGCCTCAGGGTATGCCTCGCATTCTGCCTCAAACACCTTGGATGCAATGTCGTCAGGCGTATCCTCATCCGTCAGGGTGATGCATTTCTGCACAACAATTGGACCATCGTCATAGATCTCGTTTGCAAAATGGACCGTGCATCCTGTCACCTTAACCCCTTTATCATAAACCGCACGGTGGACGCTCATCCCATACATTCCCGGACCGCAGAAAGAGGGGATCAGGGCTGGATGAATGTTCAGCACTGAATATTTCAGATCCGGCGGAGGGTTGTAAAGTTTCAAATATCCTGCCAAACATATGATATCGATGTCATAGTCAGCTAAGACCGCATTGGCGGATTCATTATCTCTTGCATAAAACGCAGGATAACCGTAATTTTCAGCCTTGGTCAGTCCCGGTGCATCAGCAAGGTTTGAAATAACAACCTTAATACGGCCCTTCATCGTGCCGTTCATGATACGTTCATGAAAATTATCAAGAGTGCGGCCGGTACCTGATAACAATACCGCGATCTTCATTTCCGTTTTCCTCCTCATCAGCATCAACCTTGTCCAGCCATGATGAAATCACGGTGTCATACGAGCTGGTCAAAGCAAAGACCTTGGCCGCAAGACGGAAACGGGTCTTAAGTGTCGTATTGCCTGTTTCCCTGATTTCAGAAATCACCCCATGATAATCATCAGGATCAACTATGACGGTCACATCCTTAAAATTTTTGGCTGAAGCCCTTAATAGCGTCGGCCCTCCAATATCAATGTTTTCAATGGCATTGGCCAGTGTGCAGTCCGGATCAGCGGTTGCTTTTTCAAATGCATAGAGATTGACTGCCACCAGGTCAATCGGTTTGAGTCCATGTTTTTTCATCTGATCCAAATGATCCTGGTTCGTTTTTTGGGCCAGGATACCTCCGTGGATCAGTGGGTGCAGTGTCTTCACCCTGCCATCCAGCATCTCGGGAAATCCTGTGAAGTCAGAGACATCAACAACATCGATTCCGTTATCCCGGAGTTTCTTTGCGGTACCGCCGGTTGATAGAATCTCGATTCCAAAGACAGTTAATTCTTTTGCAAAACCCTCAATTCCTGACTTATCGGTTAAACTGATTAATGCTCTTTCAATTTTTCTCATAGCACTCTCTCCGGTTGTATGGCTTCATCTGGAAATTTGAAAGGCCATGGCTATTATTGTTCCTTGCGAGTAAAATTCCTTATAAGACGGCGGTCCCTTTTACCTGGCCGCCTGGCCGGTCCAAACTGTTCAGCAACCGACATACGCTTCTGTTTCCTTTGGCTTTCACGGGCCATAATGCTCTCTTCAGTTTCCTTATAAAGCGTTCGGGCCTGCACGGCCGGTCCCCTTTTTGCTGAAAGCTCCTGAACAATGACCACAAATTCGTACTCGCCCCTGTGTATACATAGCTCATCGCCTTTAGTAACGATCCGGGCCGGTTTGATACGCACACCGTTCATATGTACCTTGCCCCCGGAAACTGCATGGGCTGCCTGTGACCTGGTCTTGAAAAACCGTGCTGCCCAGAGCCATTTGTCGATTCTGATTTTTTTCCCCTCAGACATTTGGAATAACAGCGGGACGGCAAATTTTATGTTATATCTTCAAAAACAAATAGTTTACCATGGCGAAATATCATAGTCAATCAAGGAACTGCTCCTAAACAAGGTTAAAAAAAGTCCATCCATGAATTTTTTAAAAACTCGAGTTGTCCGAATGGAAGAAATGATTACAGTAACCGATTATGGGGTAGGAAAAGCCGTCTGATGAAACTCAAGACCGTAGGAATTAAAAACATACAATATCCTGTAAAAATAAGGACAAAAACAGGGCAGCTTCAGGATACCGTGGCGAGTGTCACCCTTCAGGCCAATATGCCCCGCCGGTACAGGGACACATGTGTCTCAGCATTTATTTCCATACTGAATAGATACCAGGATAACTTGAGCGTTAGGATTTTCCCTGAGCTTCTTGAGGAAACCAGGGAGGGTCTTCAGGCTCAATCGGCCTTCGTGGAAATGACGTTCCCATACTTTATTGAGAAAAAAGCCCCTGTCACCGGAACTACCAGCCTGATGGAATATACTTGCAGATTTACAGGTGGTAATAGCGGTAATGAGGATTTTGTGTTATCCGTATGGGTGCCTATCACCACACTGTGTCCGTGCTCAAAAGAAATAAGTGAATCAGGCGCCCACAATCAACGGGCTGAAGTAAATCTGAATGTGAAATTCAAAAGGTTCATCTGGATTGAAGATTTGTTAAAAATGGCTGAATCAGGAGCCTCTTGTGATGTATTTGCCGTATTGAAGCGACCGGATGAAAAATACGTCACCGAACAGGCTTACAATAATCCGATGTTTGTTGAAGATGTTGTGCGCAACGTGGCTGAATCAGCCCTTGCCCACCCTGACATCTACTGGTTCTCGGTCGGAGCCGAAAGTTTTGAATCCATCCATAAGCACAGCGCCTACGCCTACGTGGACAGCAACGACATGTAAACGTTTACAGGCGCTGCATCCGGAGTCTCGCATGCTCGCTTAGGGTCTGGAAAGAAATAACTTGGGTAATTCCGATCCGAAATGTGTTGCAGATTTAGTCGGTTTGATATTCACGAAACCGCAAGCGTAGCAGGGCTACGGTGAGGATTTCGGGGATGTCAAACCGGCTAAAAGTGTGATACAGTTCGGAAACGGAAAATCCAAGTTATTTCTTTCCAGACCCTTACCTGCACGCGATCAGGGCAACCAGCATAGGTTCGGCTATAGCTGGTTGCCCTGATCACGCACATCTACAGCACCTGTGAACGTTTACATGTGGCATTAACATAGTGAAATAATAGGAGAAGCTAAGCCATGATTGATCCGGAACTGAAATATTGCCCCAAATGCGGGGATGAATATCTGTCGCA
>JAYEJK010000457.1:0-7137 GCA_034660535.1 Thermodesulfobacteriota bacterium
GGCAAGGGCCTATGCAATTACAGGCGATTACCTGGCGGAAGAACCGTTTTGTGCTTATATTCCGGCAAAATACAAACCGGAATAGTTGATGACGGCGTTGCAGGATGGCCTTCAGCCTTCAACCTAAACACCTAACCCAGATAAACTGGAAATTTTAAAAGGTCCTGGATAAGTGCCTTAAAACATGTAGCACCGCAGGCGTCACATATAACTTCAGAGTTTTTCTGCCACAAAAAACAAGAAAATTACCACTAAGGCACTAAAAGGTCGGATATGAATA
Organism: Thermodesulfobacteriota bacterium; assembly: GCA_034660535.1. Classification (GTDB taxonomy): domain Bacteria; phylum Desulfobacterota; class Desulfobulbia; order Desulfobulbales; family DAOVYS01; genus DAOVYS01. The sequence continues at coordinate 281 of JAYEJK010000457.1, forward strand.
CAACATTTCTCAAGGCATGCAGGGGGGAAGAGGTCTCTTACACGCCGGTATGGATAATGAGACAGGCGGGGAGATACCTGCCGGATTACCATAAAGTGCGGAAGAATGTCTCCTTTCTTACACTTTGCAAAAGCCCGGAACTTGCCGCCGAGGTCACTATTCAGCCGGTTGATATCATAGGTGTTGACGCTGCAATTCTGTTTTCGGACATTCTCATTCCGCTTGAGGCCATGGGACTTGAGCTGGAGTTCAGGGAAAAACAAGGGCCGGTTTTTCCATCCCCGGTCCGCGATAAGAGGGCTGTTGACCGACTCGTGATTCCAGACCCGGAAGAAAAGCTGGGGTTTGTCATGGAAACGATTCGCATTCTGCGAAGGGAATTGGAAAATAAGGTCCCGTTGATCGGTTTTTCCGGCGCGCCGTTCACACTTGCCACTTACGTTATTGAGGGAGGTTCTTCCAAGAATTTTTTTCTGACAAAGAAGATGATGTTTTCCGCGCCCGACCTTTACGCGGATCTGTTGACCAAGATCACGGACTGTACCATCAGTTATTTAAAGGCCCAGGCCGCGGCAGGGGCCCAGGCGCTTCAGATTTTTGATTCCTGGGCCGGCGTGCTTGCGCCGTGTGATTATGAATCATTTGCCCTGCCGTACGTGCAGCGGATCATCAGGGAGATCAAGGACACCGGGGTTCCGATAATCTATTTTGCCAACAACGGGGCCACCCTGCTTGATCTTGTAAAAACAACCGGCGCAGATGTATTTGGTCTGGACTGGCGCATCAATCTCGACGATGCCGTAAAGCGTCTTGGCCCTGATTGCTCCGTGCAGGGCAACCTTGATCCCTGCGCACTCCTTTTGCCGCCTGACAAGCTTGAAAAGAGGGTGGCCCGGATTCTTGAACAGGCAAAGGGAGCGCGTGGTCATATCTTTAATCTGGGTCACGGAATTCTTCCAGAAACTCCGCCCGAGAATGCCGAATATATGGTGAAAACCGTTCACAGGTTAAGTAAGTGATACCTTCAGTAGCAGAATGTTTCCAGCTTATAGAGAAATACAGGATGCTGGAAAATATCAGGGCCCACACCATTGTCGTTGCCGGAATCGCTGAATTGATCGGCAGGCGGATGCAGGATGTAGGCATGAATATCTCCATTGATGTTGTGATTGCCGGGGCTTTGATGCATGACATCGGTAAAACACCCTGCCTCAACACCAAAGAACGTCACGATTTAAAGGGAAAGGAGATCTGTTTAGAGCACGGTTTTGATGAGATTGCAGCGATAGTGGAAGAGCACGTTTGCTTGAAAAACGGCGTGCCTGTCACAGGCATTACTGAGAAGGAACTGGTTTTTTATTCGGACAAGAGGGTGAATCACGACAAGGTTGTCCCTCTTGAGGAACGTTTGGCATATGTGCTTAAACGGTATGGGCAAAGTGACGAGTATTTCCTTCACCTTATTCGGGAAAATTTCGAGATTTGCCGGGCCGTCGAGAACCGAGTGTTTGAACACCTGGATATGGCGCCCAATGATCTTGCCGAAATGATCGAACAATTCCCTTCAATAACTTTTAAAGATTATAACAAATGAGTATTTCTACGCAAGGCCGGGTAACAGATCATGCTTCGGAGTCCCGTACCATTGGTGTGGTTCTTCTGAACCTTGGAGGTCCGGAACGGTTGGAGGATGTTAAGCCGTTTCTGATTAATCTTTTTTCCGACAGGCAGATAATCCGCTTGGGCCCTTGGTTTCTCCAGAAACCTATTGCGCGATGGATTGCAAAACGGCGTGCTCCGAAGAGCAGTCAAGCGTACCGTCTAATCGGCGGAGGTTCACCCCTGCTTCGAATCACGAAAGAGCAGGGCGGTGCGCTTGAGAAAGTTCTTGCCCCGGCCGGATCATTTCGGGTCTTCATGGCCATGCGGTACTGGCATCCCTTTGCCCTGGAAACGCTTAAAGAACTGCACAATGCGGGAATCAGACATGTCGTCGCTCTTTCCCTGTACCCACATTATTCCATAGCCACTTCCGGGTCATCAATAGATGATTTGAAAAAGGAGGCCTCTTCTTTCCCTGATATTGAAATTATTGAGATTCCTTCCTGGCCTGACCAGCCCAGTTACGTGGAATGTCTGGCTGAAAATATTCTTTCCGGAATAGATGAGTTTCATGGAGAGGATGTTCAAGTCGTGTACAGCGCCCACAGCCTTCCGGTCAAGTTTATCGAGGACGGGGACCCTTACCTGAAACATCTGGATAAGACTATTACAGCGGTTGAAGAAAAGACGGATAAGAAAGGTAAACTCTGTTTTCAGAGCCGCAGCGGGCCGGTTAAGTGGCTGTCGCCGTCAACACCCGAGATGTTGGAGCAACTGGCCGGCGACGGCTGCCGCAGGGTACTGATGGTGCCGATCAGTTTTGTTTCAGACCATGTGGAGACCCTCTACGAAATCGACATACAGTACAGGGAGCTGGCAAAGAGTCTGGGCATGGAATTGAAACGGACCCGTTCTTTAAACGTGCAACCCGCCTTTATCCGATGTTTGAAGGAACTTGTCTTGGATGCATGTTGTCAAAAGAATTATATCTAGTCATAGGTTCCGGGTTCAAGGTTCAAGGTTTATTTAATCGGAATTTTTTCCTATTCAACCCGGAACCCGGAACGTGGAATTCCTGAACTCTGAACTCCGAACCCCTGAACAGTGAAACATCTTCCCTCCATATACCGCCTGAGCATCAGGCTCCTCATACTCTTTGCCGGTATCGGCCTGCTGTATGGCGATATCGTCTGCGCCGGCGCCAAACCAATCTCCGACCTTGTCAACCGTGCCGAGGAGGGCTCAGTCGATGCCCAGATTCAACTCGGTATTGCCTACAGAAACGGAGAGGATGTCTCTAAGAATCCGAAGCGGGCTCTTTTCTGGTTCAGAAAGGCGGTTAAACAGGACAGCGGTGTGGGAAAGCGGCTTCTGGGGGAGATGTATGAGAATGGAAACGGCGTGAAACGGAATTTCAGGAAAGCCGCCCGCTGGTATCAGAAGGCGGCTGACTCCGGCGATCTTGAGGCCCTGGTCAATCTGGGAATGTTATATGAAACCGGACAAGGAGTGACCAGGGATTTCAGGGAGGCTGTCAAGTTGTATCAGAAGGCTGCGGATCATGGGTTTGGTGACGGCCGGTCTCATCTTTGGAAAATGTTTGAAAGAGGGTTGGGTGTTGACAGGGATTTTCAGATGACGGCCGATTTATCTGAAAGGATATTGGAACAGGTACATACCAGGGGACAGACTTTTCTCGGCCTTATGTATGAAAGAGGGGTTCTTGGGGCCGCGCGTGATATGGAAGAGGTTGAGCAATGGGACAAGCACAATGTTTTTTCAGGGCGCAAACGTGGCAGAATGATTGCCGAATTGACGCGGAAAGTGAGCGAATCCCGCGAAATACCGGTTGAGGCTCCTCGGTTTCGGAAAAATCGGTCAAAAGAAATACTTGAATGGTATGAAAAGGCCGCCCGTGAAGGAAACGTCAACGCCCAGGACACGCTTGCGACCATTTATGCGGCAGGCAAGAGCGTTGAAAAAGACGACCAAAAGGCATTTTATTGGTTCAACAAGGCGGCGGAAAATGGAAACGCTTACTCCCAGGCAAAACTTGCGGAAAGATATTATCTGGGCGCAGGTGTGACAATGGACAGAAAGAAGGCCTTCCATTGGTGTCAAAAGGCTGCCGAACAGGGATACGGCCCTGCTCAGTACAGCCTGGCCCTGAAGTATTATCAAGGGGATGGTATCAAACAAGACGTCAGGACCGCGTTTGATTGGTTTAAAAAGGCGGCGAAACAGGGAATCAGCGGCGCTCAGGCAAAAGTGGGCCTGATGTATTATACAGGTGAGGGCGCCCTGGAAATCGAACCGGATATTTATTTTGTCGATCCGGCAAGTGATGTTTTCGATGTGACAGTTGATATGGCCGAGATTGCCGAAGCTGATGAAGATGAATATTTACTGCATGCGGCTCTAAACGTTGATAACGCGTTTGTGGCTACGGAACCGGATTTGTCGGGTGGTCCGAAAAAGGACTTGGATTTGGCTGTCTACTGGTTTCAGAAGGCTGCCGAACAGGGCGATGTGGTTGCGCAGGAAAGACTCGGCAGGATGCTTTTTGTCGGCCAGGGCGTGGAAAAGGATATTGAGAAGGCTGCTTACTGGGTTCAGAAGGCTGCGGAACAGGGGTATCACAGGGCCAGGAATATCCTGGATATTGTGAATAAACAGATCGGCAAGAAGAGAGAAGAGAGCAGGAGGGCCGAAGACGCTGCAACGGGCAGGGACCTCAAACAGGAGATCGAATGGTATGAAAAAGAGGCGGAATATGGAAATATTGACGCCCAGTTTTTTTTAGGCCAGAAATATTCTGTCGGCGTTGAGGTTGAACAGGATCTGGAAAGGGCCTTCTACTGGTTTCTAAAGGCCGCGGAACGTGATAATGTTGAGGCCCGGCAGATTGTCGCGCAGATGTATATTAAGGGAGAAGGCGTTGGAAGAGATCCTGAGGAGGCAGCCTACTGGTTTGAAAAGGTTGCAAAAACGGATAACATAGATGCCCGGAATACTTTGGCAAGGATGTATGCTGAGGGAGAAGGCGTTGAAAAGGACCCGGAAGAGGCGGCCTACTGGTATAGAAAGGCGGCGGAGCAAGGCAGCAGTGTTGCGCAGTACTCTCTCGGATTTATGTACCTGGAGGGCCAGGGCGTTGAGCAGGATTTAGTGGAGGCTGTTTACTGGCTTGAAATGGCAGGAGAGCAGGGGAGTGTGGATGCCCAGAATTTACTGGGACTTATGTATACGGACGGCCGTGGTGTTAAAAAAGATTTTGACATGGCTGTTTTCTGGTTTCAGAAGGCGGCAAGGCAGGGCGTGAATGATCCGGAAAAATACGTGACCCTGCTGCGAAAGGAATTTCCTGATGCTGCCGGTGATCTGGTATTTGAGATTGATCTGGATGATGAAAAAAAAGATGTAGGCAAGGAAACGTACCAGGCCTCGGATTATTACAAGTTTGGCGAGGATTATGCAAAGGCCGGATCATATGACCAGGCTATTGAACAGTATTTAAAGGCAATTGAGATTGATTCAACAGACCCGGCGTTTTATCAAAGGCTGGCATTCGCATACATGCAAAACGGTAATGTTGTTCCGGCGGAAGAAAGTATTGGAAGCGCTCTCAAGTTGAGGCCGGGAGATGCATCCCTTCATGGAAGTCTAGGTCTTATTTGTCAAGCCGGAGGTAAGTTTGACGATGCCGTTCTGCACTATAAGGAGGCGTTGAAACGCAATCCCGGTTACAGCGGCGTTTATTACAACATGGCGGCAATTCTAATTGATCAGGGTGACTACGAACAGGCCTGGAAATGTGCAAACCTTGCCCAGGCCCTGGGCCATCCCGGCGAGGAAATTCTGGACCTCCTGGAAAGTGAGTCAGAGCCTGAAGATCAGTTGCTCGCCCCGGACTGGAAGGAAAAATGGAGGGGACCGTTTTACATCCGCAATATTGTTGTGTCGTCATCCGGTAAGGCGGAGAAGGTACTCAGGCGTTTGAGGGATGGGGAAGACTTTAATTTTCTGGCCGCGGAATTCGCAGGTAAAGGATATGACGGCAATAGCGGTTACCTGGGGCTTCTGGTAAAGGAGAGATTTGCCCCGGAAATCTACCGGGCGTTGAAAGACCTGCGTCCATTTGACTTCAGCCCGGTGCTTGAGGACGAGAAGGGCTTTCACGTCTTTCAAAAGATCATCGTATTTGACGAATTGTTGAATCCCTAGCAGAGCGCCGTCAAGCAAATTTTTTACCTTAGGGTCTGGAAAGAAATAACTTGGGTAATTCCGATCCGAAATGTGTTGCAGATTTAGTCGGTTTGATATTCACGAAACCGCAAGCGTAGCAGGGCTACGGTGAGGATTTCGGGGATGTCAAACCGGCTAAAGGTGTGATACAGTTCGGAAACGGAAAATCCAAGTTATTTCTTTCCAGACCCTTAACTTGGTACGAACACTATCTTCTTGACGTACAGGGTAACATATGATAATTTGCTGCTTCTCTGCAAACAGGCAGGTCCGGGCCATGTAAGCGATCACAGGCACCGCATCTGCACGCGATCAAGGCAACCAGCATAGATGTGCTATAGCTGATTGCCCTGATCACGCACAACTACGGCACCTGTGAACGCTTACATTACAGGGCAAGGGGTTTGTGATCCGGCAGGCTTTTGCTACCCCGTGATTGGTTACCGGGCCATTAGCTCAATTGGTAGAGCATCTGACTCTTAATCAGCAGGTTCGGCGTTCGAGTCGCCGATGGCCCACCATTAAAATCAAGCACCTAACTCATTTTGAGTTAGGTGCTTTTTTTGTTTGTGTGAGAATCTGTGTGAGACTTTTATCTCGCAATTTCAAAAATATCCATTGCCTGCCTTTCAAGATCACCCATATTGTGAAGATATATTTCAGTTGTGGTCCGATTTTCATGGCCAAGGATTTTCTGGATGGCACCGATCGGAACATTATTGTTGTCCATCAATGATGCACCTGAATGTCTGTATAGTGGACCCCAAAAATGAGACAGTGTGTTAAGGTGTGTTTCCAAGAAAAAAAGGAGGCACAAAATGAGCAGAAAAAAACACAGCAAGGAATTGAAGGCGAGAATTGCCCTTGATGCAATAAAGGGTCAGAAAACAATGTCTGAATTGGCTTCAGAATATGGGGTTCACAGCAATCAAATAGGTAGATGGAAGAAGCAGTTGCTTGAGTCAGCCCCTGATATTTTTACCAGGGGAAAAGACAAAGAGACTGAGAAG
>JAYEJK010000458.1:0-7123 GCA_034660535.1 Thermodesulfobacteriota bacterium
CAGAAATCATCATCCATTGTCACAGACACTTCCCATGATAGCACATAGCGGCTTGCCCAATCCATAACTGCTGTCAGATACACAAATCCATGGGCCATCCGGATATAGGTAATGTCGGAACACCAGACCTGATCAGGCTCTGTAATCGACAATTTCCTCAGGAGATATGGATACACCTTATGCTCTCTGCGCGGCTTGCTTGTATTCGGTTTTGGAGCCACTGATTCAATACCCATTAAACGCATCAGTCGTTGAACACGTTTGCGGTTTACAGGAAAACCCTGGCGGTTTAAATAGTCTCTCATCTTTCGACTCCCATAAAAAGGATGCCTGAGAAATTCTTTGTCGATAATCCTCATTAATTCTAACCCAGATAAACTGGAAATTTTAAAAGGTCCTGGATAAGTGCCTTAAAACATGTAGCACCGCAGGCGTCACATATAACTTCAGAGTTTTTCTGCCACAAAAAACAAGAAAATTACCACTAAGGCACTAAATTCTCATTACTTTCAAAAGTGGAAACCCTGGGCCGGTAGTAAGATGACCGTGGCAGTCCCAGCAAGTCGCACTGTCTGCTGATACTGAGATCTGAATCTTTGGGTTCTATGCATTTTATCTTCTCACCTACGCTCATCCCAGATAACCTGTCTTTTTTTTTAGCCAGTCCACTTCGATCTGCAATTGTCCAACCTTTTTATATAAACGATCTCGTTCAACCTCTTTCTTCTCAGTCTCTTTGTCTTTTCCCCTGGTAAAAATATCAGGGGCTGACTCAAGCAACTGTTTCTTCCATCTACCTATTTGATTGCTGTGAACCCCATATTCTGAAGCCAATTCAGACATTGTTTTCTGACCCTTTATTGCATCAAGGGCAATTCTCGCCTTCAATTCCTTGCTGTGTTTTTTTCTGCTCATTTTGTGCCTCCCTTTTTTCTTGGAAACACACCTTAACACACTGTCTCATTTTTGGGGTCCACTATAGGTCTAAAAGGCTGTCCGAGAATGCGAAATTGGTTTTTTTTACACTACATATGAGGGATGGATACTCTCTTCCGGATTTCATTCTGCTGCTCCGCTGATCTGCTCAACTATTTGATTCATCAGGCGAACCGCAGACTCCTGAACTTCGGAGTCCATGGAAACGACGGGCTTTCCATCACGTTCCGCTTTCCTGATTGCTCCGGAGTCAGGGAACAGGGCGGCCAGGGGTTCACCAAGTGCATCAACCAGAAACTGTTCGTCAGTCTGATCCTGGATCAGGTTACCAACATACAACACCTTGGAGATACCGGCATCATCAGCCAGTTTTCTAATCTTGAGCGCAGTCCTGACACTTGATTTAGAAGGAATCACCACGACCAGAAGAATGTCTACGCTTGCAACCGTCCCGCGGCCCAGGTGTTCCACTCCTGCCTCCATGTCCAGCAGGATAGCCTGAGACGGCGACAACAGCAGTTTGGTCAAGAGCCGCTTTAACACCGTATTCTCAGGGCAGGCACATCCTCCGGCCCCGGTCTGGATAGCTCCAAGTACCATGAGCCTGATGGAATCCTTTTCCACCATAAATCGGCTGATCAGGTCATTGACTTCGGGATTCAGATTAAAAAAAGACGAGCCAACAACCTTACTGGAACGTTCGGCCAGCAGATTCTTCATTTCCGCGATAGGAGTGATCAGGCCCTCAATTTCAATCCCAATGGTCTGAGCCATGTGCGGACTCGGGTCCGCATCAATGATAAGGACCTCCCTGCCAGCTCTTTTAAGCTGTTCAGCAAGCACAGCCATAATCGTGGTTTTTCCGGTTCCGCCTTTTCCGCTTATTGCTACTTTCAAAATATTCTCCAAATCAGTAAACGTTCACCATGTGTAAAAATTGATTTTTTCGTGCATATCCAAATCTTTTCTGGTTAATTGAGAAAATGTATTGATTACGTTATTATTGTTTATATTGATTTTTACTTCAACATAGATTTTCCTCTCAAGAAAATTTAGTACCTTACTGGAATCTCAGACATTTCGATATTTTTGAGAATAAGGCGAAACTCAACAAGTGGCCGAAGTTAGAACCAACCCCTTAAAACCAACCCCAAAATTTGCAACAGTTAAATGTGATGGCGTCGCAAAAAGGTTGAGGAATGATATCCCTTGGAATTGAGCAACTCATCAATCTCAGGCCCGAATGGCTTGCGGAAAAACGGCTTGGCCTGCTCTGCAACCAGGCGTCCACGGATTCCCGGCTGACCCACAGCCGTGACCTGATCAACCAGGCTTTTCCGGGCCGGCTCACTTGTCTGTTTTCTCCCCAGCACGGCTTTTTTTCCGAAAAACAGGACAACATGGTGGAATCCGGCCACATGGTGGACAAGACCTGTGGTATCCCGGTCTACAGTCTATACGGAGAAGAGCGTCGTCCCACCCGGGAGATGTTCGAGCATCTGGACGTGTTACTTGTAGATCTTGTAGATGTGGGGACCAGGGTCTATACATTCCTTTACACATTGGCTTATTGCATGGAAGCAGCCGCGGCCTTTGGAAAAAAGGTGGCTGTGCTCGACCGGCCGAACCCTTTGGGCGGCGCTACGGTGGAGGGAAATCTCCTGCAACCGGACTGCAGCTCGTTTGTAGGGCTCTATCCCATTCCTATGCGGCATGGTCTTACATTCGGTGAACTGGCGCTCCTTATAAACACCAAATTTGGGATTAACGCCGACCTTGAAGTCATTTCAATGGCCGGATGGCGCCGCAGGATGATATTCCATGATACAGGACTTCCGTGGGTCTTCCCTTCCCCCAACATGCCTACTCCGAAAACCGCGCTGGTATATCCGGGCCAGGTAATATGGGAAGGGACCAATGTGTCGGAAGGCCGAGGCGCCACGCTCCCATTTGAACTTTTTGGCGCTCCCTTTATTGATCCTCAAAGAGTCCTTGAGCAGATAAAAAATATCCCGCTTCCGGGCTGTGTGTTGCGACCGCTTGTCTTTACGCCCACCTCGAACAAATGGGCCGGGGAGGAGTGTTCAGGGTTTCAGGTCCATATCACCGATCATGCGCGATTTCTGCCGTACCGCACTTCCCTTGCCCTTCTTCAGGCGATAATGGTTCTCTTTCCCGATAATTTCCAGTTCAAGTCCCCACCGTATGAATATGAATACGAACGGCTCCCCCTGGACCTGATCTTAGGTGATGTCTCTCTTAAGGACACCCTGGCCCGGGGTGAGGATCTGCTGGACCTGGAAAAGGAATGGCAAAGGGACCTTAAGGAATTTGAAGAAGTCAGAAAAAACGTTTTTTTATACACGGATGAATAAATCTGTAAGGGATGGAAAGTTATTTCGGTCCCATCCCTAATCATATTGCGGAGGCATTATCAAATATGGCATTGATACAACCGATTATTCTGGCAGGGGGCGCCGGGTCCCGTCTCTGGCCTCTTTCAAGAGAACTTTATCCTAAACAGCTTTTAAATCTCGGCGACAAGAACAGATCCCTTCTCCAGGCAACGATCCGACGATTGGCCGACCTTCCGGACACGCTTCCGCCAATAGTGGTCGCCGGGGAAGAGCATCGATTCATTGTCATGAACCAGATCAATGAACTGGAACCGGCTTATCCGGTTCAAATTCAACTTATCCTTGAACCGCTTGGCCGGAATACTGCGCCGGCAATCTGCGCCGCTGCATATTTCAACCAGGGGAAAAACGAGGAAACCACCATTCTACTCGTACTCCCGGCTGATCATCTCATCACTGATGCTGATTCATTCAATGATGCCGTAACCACGGCCGTATCGCTTGCAGAATCGTGTCAACTGGTCACTTTCGGCATACAGCCGGATTCACCTGAGACCGGTTATGGTTATATTGAGAAAGGAGAAGGCCATAAAGCCATTTCTTTTGTGGAGAAACCAGACCTTGCCACAGCTAAAAAATACCTTGAGGCAGGTAATTACTACTGGAACAGCGGCATATTCGCGTTTGAGATCTCAACATTCATTGAGGAAATGGAAAAACATGCGCCTGAGATTTGCAGTTCCATGAAAGCCGCAGTCAATAATGGGACCGCTGATCAGACTTTTTTCCATCTGGACAAGGCCGGCATGGCCGCATGCCCCAGCGACTCAATCGATTATGCGCTTTTGGAAAAATCCGACTCTGTTGCCGTGGTTCCTGTTGACTTCGGCTGGAGCGACATCGGTTCCTGGCAGGCCCTTTGGGAGGTATCGGAAAAGGATGAATCAGGAAACGTTATCCAGGGAGACGTGATGGTTGAGGATGTAAAGGACAGCCTTATCCGTTCCGAGTACGGCTTGGTGGCTGCGGTCGGGCTCAGGAACTCTCTTGTTGTTGAAACGGCGGATGCGGTTCTGGTCGGCCCGCTCGACCGCTCGCAGGATGTAAAAAAAATCGTTAAGGAACTAAAGACAAAAGATCGTGAGGAATACCGGCTGCACCGGACCGTTTACCGCCCCTGGGGCAGCTATACAATCCTTGAGGAGCAGCCCAGTTTCAAAATCAAGAAACTCGTTGTCTATCCAGGGAAAAAACTCTCCCTGCAGATGCATCACCACAGGTCTGAGCATTGGGTAGTGGTTACCGGAACGGCAAAAGTGACCTGCGGGGAAGAAACCATGCTTGTCTTTGAAAACGAGTCCACCTATATTCCAAGCGGGAAAAAACATCGTCTGGAAAATCCGGGACTCATACCTCTCGAATTAATTGAGGTACAAAACGGCCGCTACCTTGAAGAAGACGATATTGTCCGGTTTGATGACGATTTCGGAAGAAGCGACTGATGAATTATTATCTTTGGTTAATATACTATGCAATCATTTGAAGAACTTCTTGAAGTATCCACTAAGATCCATGGACATATATGTGCGGGGCAGGTAATCGGTGTCAGAATGTCAATAATCGGCCTCAGGGAGATAGCTGTCGCCGATCCCAAGGGCATAGACAGGAAAAGCCTTTACGTGCTCGTTGAAATCGACAGGTGCGCAACTGATGCGATTCAGACCGTAACCGGCTGCAGCCTGGGCAAGCGGTCCTTAAGATGGGTAGACAATGGAATTATGGCTGCCACGTTCGTAAATCTTGTGACCCGAAAGGCAGTGAGAATCACGGCACTTGAAGAGGCAAGGGAGACCTCAAAAAAATACTGCCGGGAAATCGAGGACAAATACAAACAGCAGCTCAAGGCCTACCGAATCATGCCGGAAGATGAGCTTTTCAAAATCGAGAAGGTCAAGGTAAACATTCCGGAATTTGATCTTCCCGGCAGACCGAAAAGACGGGTCAGATGTGATAAATGCGGCGACTGGGTCCAGGACGGCCGTGACGTGAAAAAAAACGGGAAAATATTATGCAGGGGATGTGCGAACGGCAAGTATTACAGTGTAGAAACCTGATCCCAAGTCAGAACCATCCCATACCTGCTTTGCCATTGTTCTGTGTTTTTGCCCGAAGGGCATCATGTTCAAGGTGGGAAAAAATGTTCCACCCTGCCCAACTATCACTTCTTAAATGATTTGAAGGAAATCTCATGACGCCTCATCTTGTCATACAAGGCTGTCTTTCCAATCTGGAGACTGATGGCGGATTGCTGAACATTTCCGTTATTTTTCTTCAAGATAAATACTATTATGTCACGTTCAAGCTCGAAGATCACATTCTTTAATGAATGTGCAGCCAGCTTATCATCAATCTGGTAGAGATAGTTGAATTGGGTGTCACTGGATGACATTTTCAAGTTCTCGAATGTTCCCTGGCCAGTCATGCATAAGTAACCGGTTAATTATCGAGTCAGGGACAAAATCAATGTCCTTTTTAAAGGCCCGGCGGTAGATTTTGATGAAATGAGAAGCCAGGTCGACTATATCCTCCTTCCTCTCTCTTAAGGGGGGGATGACAATGTTTATGATATTTAACCGATAATAAAGATCAAGACGGAATTTACCATCCTGAACCGCCCTTGCCAGATCAATATTTGTGGCGGCTATGCCCCTGACGTCTACCGCTACCCGCACAGCTCGCAATTTTTCGGGCAGGGAGATAATGCAGGTCGGTCGATTTCAACTACCTATTTTGTAGTCATCCGGCAAATCCAAAAAATCTTTTTTTGCCGATTGATACTCGATTAAATAGCCGATTTCGCCTTTGTTTTTAATCTGTGAAATCATCCACTTCGGCAATCTAACCCAGATAAACTGGAATTTTTTAAAGGTCCTGGACTATTTTCAGTACCCCCCTGAGGGGTATAAGTACCTTAACAGTTGTGTGTAACTATTTAAAAATATTTCACCTTTTTGATTTCTTGCCACTCATTTCAGTACCCCCTTGAGGGGTATAAAAAACATGAAAATTACCACTAAGGTACTAATAGTCATAAGTTTACGTCTCAAATGATCCGGCTTCTTTTTTCTGCCCGCTCCTGCACGTTTTCCACCTCTCATTTTTACCTCCAAAACATACAAATTATTTGATTACCGTGTAGCGGTATTCAAGTTTGTGAAGCCAAGACCTGGAGATTTATCCCTCCCGGCCAATCCAATAAGCGATTTTCAGGATTCGATTACATCCTTCATTCTGAAGCTTTTTCCCACAATCAGCACAGTTTCAGCGTGATGCAGCAAGCGGTCGAGAAGCGCCGAGGTCAGGGTTGCGTCGTTGTTAAATATCTCCGGCCATTGCTTGAAGGCACGGTTGGTGGAAATAATCATGGCTTCACGCTCATAACGATGGCTGATCACCTGAAAGAGCAGATCAGCGCCGCGCTTATCAATGGGCGGACAACCAAGCTCGTCAAAGACCAACAATGCAGGCTTTAGATATTTTTTGAGCTCCTGTTGGAACCTGCCGGCTTGATGGGCGGCTGACAGGCCGTTAATGACATCAATGGCCGTGGTAAAAAGGACGGAAAAACCTTCCAGGCAGGCCTGAAGTCTATCACTTTCCATAATACTTCTCATGAAAATCACTTTTCAAGGAGGAGAATATGGGGTGGTGGGTTAAATGTGTGTTTTGATATAAAGTACTAGACAATAAGAGTTCAATTTGATAAAGGATGATGAGGTATTTTTACATTCCTTTAAACATCAGAGTGAGCTATGAACAAAGACACTGAA